>NZ_JASJCS010000068.1 GCF_030065885.1 Ilumatobacter sp.
TCGCCGACGACCCGGTGCGGATCACGATCGAGATCGACGGTGCGCTCGCCGTCGACGACGCGTTCGCCGTCGAGGGACAACACAACTGGATCAGCTGGTTCGTGGGCGGGCTCGGACCCGGCGAGCACACGCTCACGAACCAGCTGATCCAGTTGTGTTGTCCCTCGACGGCGAACGCGTCGTCGACGGCGAGCGCACCGTCGATCTCGATCGTGATCCGCACCGGGTCGTCGGCGAAGCTCTGGTTGCTCACCCAGAGCTGGACCTCGCCGGGCTCGGGCTCGCGTTGCCGCTCGCCGACGGCCGCACCCGGTTGGACGACCACCGAGCCGGATGCGGTGGGTTGCAGCACCGTGGTCGTCGTCACCGGTAGCGCTCCCGGCGGCTCGGCCGAGGCGAAGGGATGACGGAGGAACTGATCGGCACGGGCGACCAGGTCGTCGATCAGCGCGTCGCCGACCTCGTCACCCTCGATCTCGAGAACGATCGTGGTGTCGGCGTCGCCGACGATCGTGACGAGCGCGAAGTCCGGGCCGGCGCGGAACCACGAAGCGCCTGCATCGACGAGTTCACCGAACTCGACCGGCGCACCCTGGGAGCTCGCCATGCACTCTCCGACCGCGCCGACCGCAGCAGCGAGCAAGCTCCCTTGTTCTGGCGTGCCGACATCGATGATCTCCACGTCGAGGTCCAGTCCCTGCGAGTCCGGCGGCGTCAGGATGTCGTGTACCAGCGCCGACCCGTCGAATGCCGCCAGCTGTTCGCCGACCGCCGGACACGGGAACTCCGTCGCGCCCGCATCGAACGCTTCGTTCGTCCGCTCGACGAGTCGCCACCCATCCCGTTCGAGTCCGAGCGGGTCGGCCGGCGTTGCCCTGACATCGAACGGCGGGCTCGACGTCGAGGGAGGAACATCGACGTCGCCATCGTCGTCCGCGTCGCCGCCCAGGACCGCTACCGCCCGCCCGACGAGCTCCTCGGTGCGCGGCGATGTCGCCGACCCGCGGATGAGGGCGATCAGCGGCGCGGCTTCCGGGCCCGGCGGCGCGACGACGTACGTTGCGATCTCCGAGCCGACGCGGCCCCACACGCCGTCCGCCGCGCGATCGACGATGTCCGGGTCGATGTCCTGACCGATCAACGACGACGGCGGGCACTCGCTCGGCTCGATGAGCGCTCGCCCGAGCGCAGCGCGGCGGTCCGGATCGGGCTCCAGCACGAACTGGACCGAGATACCGAACGCATCGGGTTCGGGCTGGCCGTAGACGGCGTCGAGCGTCGGCGCGTTCGCCACGGCGACGTCGGCCTCCCCTGGTCTGCAGACCGGCCAACCGGATTGGTCGAACGGGCCGACTCCCTGCAGGAACACCTCCCAACCGCTCGCCGTCACGTCGAGTGGATCGTCACCGACCAGCTCGACGAGGTCGTCGAGCCGGTTCGGCGTCTCGTCGGCGGACCGGGGCGTCAGCTCTCCGCGCAGCAGGCCGCCGACGCGGTCGACCAGCTCGGCGACGAGGGAGTCGTCGCGGCCTCCGTTGGCAACATCGACCACGACGGCGTGGCCGTTCGGGGCGTGGAACGCCAGGACCGTCGACGCGTTCCATCGATAGCCCGATACGTCCACGCCGGCACCGGCGTCGAGCGTCAACTGCTCGTACGTGTCGAGCGGCAACTCGTCGCAGTCCGAGAGATCGGTCAGCGGCCCGAGACGATCGCGAGCCGATGCGCTGTCCGCATACTGGACCTGCCTGACACCGATCCACGAATCGCCGGCGCTCTGATACCGCTCGCGCACGACCTGATGGCCGATCAGTGCGTCGGATTCCTTCTGCTCTCGACAACCCATCACGTCGGTGACCGCGTACGAGAAGGCACGTCGCTCCACCAACGTCCAGGTCGCGCCGTCCAGCTGGAGCGCATCGAGCGGGGTGTCCGGCGCCGGCACGGCGTTCGCCCACAGGTCCTCGATCGAGGACGCGCCGTCATCCGCGGGGATGCTCGCGGACGGTGCAACGGTGGTCTGTCGATCGCGCACGACCGTGGCGATGCCGGACACGGCGACGATCAGGCAGGCCGCAGCGCCCAGGATCGCCCAGCGACGACGTGATCGGGGCGCCGCAACGGTCCGACGGCCGGCTGTCGCGGTGATCGGCTCGCCGGTTCGTTCGGCGAGCGTTTCGCCGAACGCGGCGAGCTGCTGTTCCAGCTCCTCGTTCCGTTCGAGCTCATCCGGCATCGATCGTCACCTCCAGGGCGGTGCGCAGCTTGGTCATCGCCCGGGCGATGTGCGTGCGCAGCGTGGACACATCGACGTCGAGGAGCTCGGCGACCTCCACCTGCCGCCAGCCGAGGGCGTGCACGAGCACGACGCCCACCCGCTGTGGCTCGGTGAGCGCCTCGAGCGCCGGCGCCAGCTTCGGCTCGAACTCCGGAAGACCTGGCAGCGGTGCCGCCGGCAGGTAGGCAGTCGGCCGGAAGTGCCTCCGGGCCTCTGTCTGGCCGACGCGGTAGAGGTACCCGGCCGGGTTCTCCATCGCCGACAGCCGGTCCCAGTGCTCGAAGCCGTAGGCGAGCGCCTCGGCAGCAGCATCGGCACCCACGTCGGGGCCGTACGCGGCGACCAGCGCCGCTCTCAACCGTGCCGACGTTCGCTCGACGAACTCCTCGTACGTCACACCCGGGAAGAGCTCTGCCGCGCCGGAATCCGTGACATCGATGTCCGACGAGCTGCAGCGACTCAGTCGGTGCCGGGGCGGCGCTCGTGTTCGCCGTCGGGGTCGCCGGAATAGCCTGGCGGGTAGGTGGATGCCAGCTCGTCGGGGGTCGGGTCGTGGCGTTCGTGCGCCTCGGGCGGCAGCAGCGCCACGATCGCCTTCATGATCCGCTTGGTGTCGGCGTCGAGGCTCTTGCCCTTCAGCTTGACCGGCTCGCCCACGTTGGCGAGGACCGTCGGCGCATCCGCGATGTTGAGCACGTTCGGGAGGCGGGCCGAGCGTGGCCAGACCTTCTCGGTCCCCCACAGCCCGATCGGGATCACGGTGGCACCCGACATCTGAGCGAGGCGGGCCGCGCCCCAGCGGCCCTTGAGCTTCGGTTCGAAGAAGGCGGGGCCGCGCGGGATGGTGCCCTGCGGCATCATGGCCACCATCTCGCCGTTCGCCAGGGCATCGGCCGCGGCCTGGAGCGGTTCGTCGGATCCCGTGCCGCGGTCGACGCGGATACCACCCATCGCCGCGGCGAGCGTGCCCACGACGGGTGCGTCGAAGACCTCCTTCTTGCCGAGGAACCGGACCGACCGACCGGTCTTGGCGACCACCATCGACACGACGGAGGCGTCGAAGTACGACCGGTGGTTCGCGACCAGGATGACGCCCCCTTCGCGCGGGATGTGCTCGACGCCGTGCATGTCGATGTCGGCGAACGGCACCATCGACGGCCGGGTGAACGTCAGGGCGATCTTCTGCAACTCGAGGCCGACGCCCTCGATGCCACTGCCGACGCGGCTTCGGCGCGGCGCGTCCTCCAGGCTCAGCGTCGGCCAGCGGCGGGCGGCCGCCATGAAGATCATCCGTGGGTCGGGGTTCACCACCACGGGGTTGCCTACTGCCGAGAGCAACGGCGTGTCGTACACGCTGTCGGAGTAGGCGTAGCTCGCGCCCATGTCGATGCCGTGCTCGTCGGCCCAGGCTCGCGCCGCTTCGAGCTTGCCGGCCGACCACACGAACGGGCCGGCGAGGGTGCCGTCGTAGGTGTCGCCGTCGTCGTCGACCGAGTACCGGGTGGCGATGACGTCGTCGAGACCGAGCCGATCGGCGAACGGCTTGACGAGGTCGTAGGGCGTGGTGGTGGCGAGGACGACCGGCCGGCCGGCCTCGCGGTGCATCTCGAACACCGACTCGGCGAGCGGCTGCACCATGTCGACGAGCCGATCGGCGACGCCCTCGGCCGCGGCCTGCGCAGCGGCGCGTGAGTGACCCTTCGCGAAGGTCACCGCCTGCCGTGCGAGCGCCATCGACGGGAGCGTCTCGCCCACCGTGTTGAAGAGGTTGTAGAGGAACTTCTCGCCCGGGATCGTGCGGGTGACGAGGCCGGCCGTGCGCATCGCCTCGGAGAAGACCTCACCGCTCGCCCCCTTCAGCAAGGTCCGGTCGAGATCGAAGAACGCCGCGCCCCCGTCCCACTCGATGTCCGCGTCGTCGTCTGGGTCGTCGCCTGCGTCGACGTCGTCGACCTCGTCGTCGATGATCGGCTCGCTCGCCATTCGACGCAGCCTAGGCCGGGAGACGGGGGTCGTCATCCGGCGCCCGGCAGTCGCCCCACCCGGCCGTCACCGACCGACCGACACGACGCCGGAAAACGGGAAACGCCCCGATGGGGGATCGGGGCGTCTCAACCTGGGAATCCCGTCGGTGGGGGGCCGATGGGTGGGATCCCCTCGAAGCGGAACATGGGGGGTGTTCACGCGTCGTTCTGTTTGTGAAAGTATGCACGTGCGCCTGTGCATCTGGCAAGTAGAACCCAACGATACCACGTATCGGAAATCGCGATAGCCTGTCTGAATGGACGTTCGCCAGTTGGCAGCGATCGTGGCGGTCGCCGACCACGGCACGTTCTCGGCCGCCGCGAGGGCGCTCTACACCGTCCAGTCGAACGTCAGCGGCCACGTGGCCAAGCTCGAGCGCGAGCTCGGGGTCGGACTGGTGGACCGTGCCAACGGCGGGCTCACCGACGAAGGCGTGCGTGTGGTCGAACGAGCACGGCGGGTGCTCAACGAGATCGACGACATCGCGGCGGACATCGCCTCGCTCGACGACGACGTGTCGGGTGACGCCCGCATCGGCGTGATCGGCACAACGGCGCGCTGGCTGATGCCGGCCCTGCTCGGCGCCGTCGCCGAGCAGCACCCGCGGGTGCACCCGATCGTCAGCGAGGGCAGCACCACCACCATCGTGCCCGGCCTGATCTCCGGCCAGCTCAACGCAGCGATCATCCACCTCCCGATCGACGACCCCGAGCTCGTCGTCGAGCCGCTGTTCGCCGAGGATCTCCTCCTGCTCGTGCACAGCGACCACCCACTCGCGACCCGCGAGACGATGCCGCTGACCGAGCTCGAGGACGTCCCCTTGCTCCTGCCGCCCAAGGGGGCTGCGCTCCGGCGGGTGCTCGACCGCGCGGCGGCGAGCGTCGACGTCACCTTGCGGGCGCAAGCGGAGATCGACGGCGTGCGGCTCCTCGCGTCCCTGGCGTTCGACGGGTACGGCGGCGCGATCGTGCCGGCGACCGCCGCCCCGAGCCAGATCGACGGCGACTTCCGCCGCATCCTCGTCCCCGAGCTCCCGCGGCGCGTCGTCGCCTGGGCACGCCGTCGCCGCCCGGCGCCGAGTGCGGCGACCAGCGCGGTCGCGTCGATCCTCGCATCGATGGTCGAGCAGCACGCACCCTCGCAGCCGGGCGTCCACCTCGGCGACGACGCGTTCCCGGTGCACCGCAGCACCTCCTGACGCGGTCGAACGCGGCGGTTCCACCGGGCTCGGCGGCGGCCCGACGATGCGACCCGTCGACCGCACTGGCGCCGTGTCCGGCCAGCGTTTGCACTGGCGTGCGCCGGGTCCAGCGGGCCGCTGGCGAGGCGCGGCGACGAAGGAAGTGCCGGCGGCCTTGCCGTGAGCACTCTCGAGGAAGCCGGGACGATGCCAGCGGCGCGTCGGGCCGGCGAACTGGGCAACGTCGGCCGGATGCGGCACTAGTGTCCGCTGCGATGACGCTCGACGCCACCGAACAGCGCGACCCGGACGGCCTCGACGTCGCCAGAGGTGTTCCCGGACCGATCACCGCCCGAGTCCGCCTGCTCGGCGACCGGCGCGTGTCGTGGTGCGAGTTCGACGCGGTCGATCCGGCTGCGCCACTCACCGAGTCGATGACGTACACGATGGAGATCGCGGCTCGCACGGCGCTCGACGAACGCATCCCGCTCGTGTTCGTCATCAACTCGGCCGGCGCCGACATCGGCGAGGGCATCGCGCCGCTCAACGGTTGGGGTCGGGTGGCCAGGGCGCTCACGCGGTGCTCGGGCACCGTGCCGACGTTCGCGATCGTCGACGGTCCCGCCGTGTCGGGACCCGCCCTGCTGCTCGGGCTGATCGACTTCACGATCATGACCGACAGCGGCTACGCCTTCGTCAACGGTCCCGTGATGGTGCGCCAGTTCACGGGCATCGACGTGACCAAGGACGAGCTCGGTAGCCCGGCCAGCCTGGCGCAGCACGCGGGTCTGCCGGTTGCCGTCGTCGCCGACCGGGCGGCGGGCGCCGACCTCGTCGACGAGCTGCTCGCCTACTTGCCCGACCATGTCGACGGCGACCCGCCGCAGTGGCCGAACGGCGACCCGGTCGACCGGCCGTGCCCCGAGGCCGGCGAGCTGATCCCCGAGTCGTCGACGGGAAGCTACGACGTGACCCAGGTCGCCGAAGCCATCGTCGACGACGGCTCGTTCCTCGAGATCCGTGCCCGCTGGGCCGCGAACGCCGTCACGGCGTTCGCCACGATCGGCGGGCAGCCCGTCGGCATCGTCGCCAACCAGCCGATGAGCCTCGCCGGCACGCTCGACATCCCGGCGTCGCAGAAGGCGGCGCGGTTCGTCGCCTTGTGCGACGCGTTCAACCTGCCGATCGTCACGCTCGTCGACACGCCGGGCTTCTACCCCGGCAAGGACCTCGAATGGCGCGGCATGATCCGCCACGGCGCGCAGCTGGTGTTCGCTTACGGCCGAGCGACCGTGCCGCGGATCTGCGTCATCCTCCGCAAGAGCTACGGCGGCGCGTTCATCGTGATGGACTCCAAGACGATGGGCAACGACGTGTGTCTGGCGTGGCCGTGGGCCGAGCTCGCCGTCATGGGCGCCGGACAGGCCGCGGCGATCCTGCGGCGCAACGCCAGCGTCGACGAGCGCGCCGAGTTCGAGCACGACTACAGCGAGCGCCTGCTCAACCCCTACGTCGCCGCCGAACGCGGCTACGTCGACGCGGTCATCGACCCGGCCGACACCCGCCGCGAGGTCGCCGCCGCGCTCGACATGCTCGCCGACAAGCGTGAGCGGCTCCCCCGCCGCAAGCACGGCAACACCCCGCTCTGAACGCCCGGCGCCGGCGTGGCACCGAGGCCGCGCCGCCCGTTGGGGGCGCCGGAGCACGGAGCGGTAGGTTGCCACCCGGGGACAACAGCCCCACCCGACCAGCCGTGACACGAAGGAAGCACCGTGCCCGACACCATCACCATCACCGACGATCGCACCGGCAAGACGGTCACCGTCCCGATCGAGGGCGGCGTGTTCCCCGCCGCGGCAGTCCGCGAGCTCGACCCGAGCCTGTTCATCTACGACCCGGCCTACATGCAGACCGCGTCGTGCAAGTCGGCCATCACGTACCTCGATGGTGAGGCCGGCATCCTCCGCTACCGCGGCTACCCGATCGAGCAGCTGGCCGAGCACTCCAGCTACCTCGAGGTGGCCTACCTGCTGCTCAACGGCGAGCTGCCGACCACCGCCCAGATGGAGCAGTGGCGCTTCGACGTCACACATCACACGTTCATCCACGAGAACATGCGCAAGCGCTTCGTCGACGGCTTCCACTACGACGCGCACCCGATGGGCATGTTCGTGTCGTCGGTCGCCGCCCTCGGCACGTTCTACGACGGCGCGAAGGAGATCTTCGACGCCGACAGCCGCCAGCGGCAGATCCTACGCCTGATCGCCAAGACGCCGACACTGGCGGCGATGGCCTATCGCTTCTCGGTCGGCCTCCCGTTCAACTACCCCGACAACGATCTCTCGTACCCCGCGAACTTCCTGCACATGATGTGGAAGATCGGCGAGTACGAGGTCGACCCGGCGCTCGAGCGGGCGATGGACGTCCTGTTCATCCTCCACGCCGACCACGAGCAGAACTGCGGCACGACGGCGATGCGCGTCGTCGGCTCCAGCCACGCCGACCCGTACTCGTCGGCCGCAGCGGCGGCATGTGCCCTGTACGGCCCGCTGCACGGCGGCGCGAACGAGGCGGTCGTGCGCATGCTCGCCGACATCGGGTCGATCGAGAACGTCCCGGCGTTCATCGAGTCCGTCAAGGTCGGCGACGGGCGCCTGATGGGCTTCGGCCACCGTGTCTACAAGAACTACGACCCGCGGGCAACGATCATCAAGAAGACGGCCTACGACGTGTTCGAGGTGACGGGCAAGAACCCGCTTCTCGACATCGCGCTGGCGCTCGAAGAGGTCGCCCTCAACGACGCCTACTTCATCGACCGCAAGCTGTACCCGAACGTCGACTTCTACTCGGGCCTCATCTACCAGGCGCTCGGCTTCCCGGTCGACATGTTCACCGTGCTGTTCGCGATCCCCCGGACCGCCGGCTGGCTGGCGCACTGGCAGGAGCTGCTGGCCGACGGCGACCAGCGCATCTCGCGACCGCGTCAGTGGTACGACGGCGTGGGCGCCCGCGAGTTCGTCCCGATCGAATCTCGCTGAGCGCTGCCCGCGCTGACCGGGTCAGACGCGGGTGGCGGGACAGCCGCCCGCTTCGTCGACGGTCGTCGTCGCTCGCCCGGTTCGGTTCAGAGGCTGCGGCCGAGGCGGCTGAGGGCGTCACTCACCAGCGCGACGGCCGGCAGCTGCCCCTCGGTCAGCACCGCGCTGGCGAACTCCGGCATGCGCGGCGCGGCGTCGTCGCCCTCGCGTGAGGGCGCCGTCACCGCCGGCGGTACCGGCGGCTTGCCCACGGCGACGATGACCCCGGCGGGTGGAACGGGCGGCTTGCCCACGGCGACGATGACCCCGGCGGGCGGAACGGGCGGCTGACCGACGGCGACGATGATCTCGGCGGGCGGAACGGGCGGCTGACCGACGGCGACGATGACCTTGGCGGGCGGGACGGGCGGTGCACCCACCGCCACCAGCACGCCGTCGATCTCGGCGACGGCGACCTCGTCACCGGCGAGGACGGCCTCGCGGCTGTCCGATGCGGTCGACGGCTCGCGGTCACCGCTCGAGTCGTCGTCGCTCGACGCATCGTCATCGGCCCGAGCATCGTCGCTCGAGTCGTCGTCGCCCGACGCATCGTCATCGGTCCGAGCATCGTCGCTCGTGTCGTCGTCGCTCGACGCATCGTCATCGGCCCGAGCATCGTCGCTGGTGTCGTCGTCGCTGGTGTCGTCGTCGCGGGTGTCGTCGTCGGCGACGGCGACAGCGGGGTCGCCGCCCGAACCGTCGTCGTCCGCCCACGCCGTCGACGACGCCGTGCCCACCGCCGTGAGCGCGACGACGGCCGAGACCCACACACGGCCCGCCACTCGCAGAGGTTCCCGCCAGAACATGACACACAGCGTAAGAAGCCCGGCACCCGGTGTCATGAGGAATTGCAGAGAAATCCGCCATTCTTCGTCAAGACCACCTTGCATCGACCACCCACAGACCACGATCCGGGAAACTGCGACCACGATGAGTGGGATCGGGTCGCCTCGCCGTCCCGACCCTCGCAGGCGTACGATCGTTCGTGATGGACTTCACCTGGACGCCCGAGCAGCTCGAACTCCGCGACCAGGCCCGGGAGGTCGCCGGGAAGGCGGTCGCTCGCTTCGGACGGCACAACGACGCCTGGATCAACGGCTTCTCGAAGGAGTTCGCCGTCGAGATGGGCGGGCTCGGGTGGATCGGGCTCACGTGGCCGGCCGAGTTCGGCGGCGGTGGTCGCCCTCCGATCGACCGGCTGATCATCGGCGAGGAGCTGATCGCCGCCGGCGCGCCCATCGCGGCGATGTGGTTCGCCGATCGCCAGATGGGCCCGGCCCTCATCTCGTACGGTCGGCCCGATCAGCAGGAGGCGTTCCTGCCCGGCATCCTCTCCGGCGAGACGACGTGGTGCATCGGCATGTCCGAGCCGAACGCCGGCAGCGACCTCGCCGGCCTCACCACGCAGGCGGCCCGCGACGGCGACGAGTTCGTCATCAACGGCCAGAAGATCTGGACCAGCTTCGGCGAGGTCGCGGACTACTGCTACCTGATCTGCCGGACGAGCACCGAGGGCCCGCCGCATCAGGGCATCAGCGAGATCATCGTGCCGATGGACACGCCGGGCATCGAGGTGCGACCCATCACCGACATCACCACCAACCGGCACTTCTGCGAGGTGTTCTTCACCGACGTCCGGGTGCCGGCCGACCACCTCGTCGGCCTCGAGGGGAACGCCTTCAAGCAGACCATGCGCCAGCTCGAGCACGAGCGCGGCGGCATCGACCGCCTCGTCTCGAACCATGCGCTCTACTCGATGGCACTCGAACGGGCCGACACGACCGACGCCAGGGTGCGGCAGGAGATCGCACGGCTCGAGACCGGCTATCGCCTCGGTCGGGTGCTCGTCACCCGCGAGGTGCTCGGGCAGGCGCCGCGTGGCTTCTCCGCCGCCACCAAGTGCTTCTGTACCGAGCACGAGTGGCGGGTCGCCGAGTTCGTCGCCCGCACGTTCGGCGCCGAGGCGACCTTGTGGAGCGACGTGACGCAGGGCCTGCTCTACGCGCCCGGCTACACGATCATGGGCGGCACGTCCGACATCATGCGCAACATTCTCGGTGAGCGGGTCCTCGGCCTTCCCCGTGAACCGCGCTGAGAGGTAGCGTCGCCACGTGGCGGACCTGCTGGAACTGTCGGCGCGGATCATCGACAGCGGTGTGGCCGACGAACCGGTCAACCGCATCACCAACGAGCTCAGCGAGCTCGGCGACGATCTCGCGATCGTCGAGAGCTTCTCGCACTCCGTCGTCCTCCGCACCGGCGACGGTCTGGTCGCCTTCGACGCATCGCACTCGAACACCGGCGTCGCGGTGACCGACGCCATCGCCGCCTGGGCCACCGAGCCGGTGACCCATCTCGTCTACACCCACGGCCACGTCGACCACGTCGGCGGCAGCCGATCGTTCGCCGCGCGGTGGGGTGAGCCGGTGGTGCTCGGCCACGAGAACGTCGACGCACGCTTCGACCGGTACGAGCAGACCAACGACTGGAACATCCAGATCAACGCCCGTCAGTTCGGCGGCATCCGACAGGACCTCGGGCTGGGCCTCGAGAACATGGACGAGCGGAACGCGCAGTGGCGGCACTTCGTCCCCGAGGGCACCCTGCGACCGACCGTCGCCGTGGGGGACGAGCACCGGTTCACGGTCGGCGACGAGGAGATCGAGCTGCACCACGCCCGCGGCGAGACCGACGACCATCTGTGGGCGTGGTTGCCGGGCCGCCGCACGATCATGGCGGGCGACTTCCTGATCTGGAACTTCCCGAATGCCGGCAACCCGCAGAAGGTGCAGCGCTTCCCGATCGAGTGGGCGGCGGCCATGCGCGACATGGCCGCCCACGAGCCCGAGCTCATCGTCCCTGCGCATGGCCTCCCGATCGCCGGAACGAGCCGGATCGTCGAGGTGCTCGAGACCGTGGCCGGCACGCTCGACACGCTCGTCGAGCAGGTGCTGCAGATGATGAACGAGGGCGCCCGGCTCGACGAGATCGTGCACACCGTCCGAGTACCCGACGACGTCCTGGCGCGGCCGTACCTCCGGCCGTTCTACGACGAGCCCGAGTTCGTCGTTCGCAACGTCTGGCGCCAGTTCGGCGGCTGGTGGGACGGCGCGGCGAGCCGCCTCAAGCCGGCGCCCGACGGCGACGTCGGCACGGCGATCGCGGAGCTGGCCGGCGGGACCGACCGCCTGATCGAGCGCGCCCGGGTCGAGGCCGACAACGGCAACCTCCGGCTCGCCTGCCACCTCGCCGACTTCGCGGCCTGGGCGGCACCGGACGACCCCGATGTGCACCGACCTCGCGCCGAGATCTACCGCCGACGCCGATCGAGCGAGCTCTCGCTGATGAGCAAGGGCATCTTCGCCGCCGCCGCGCGTGAGTCCGAAGCGGTCGTCGCCGCCGACCCGTCCACCGACCCGTCCGCCGAGCCGACACCATGACGGCGCCGACGCCACACGCCGCACCACTCCCCCAGCTGCGTCCACGCACCGAGCCGGCGCGATGACCGGCGAGCCGCTCCAGATCGAGGTCGGCGGCGTCGAGCTCGGCGCCGTCCGATGGCGCGGCGCGCCCGGGGCTCCCGTTGCGCTGGGGGTCCACGGCATCACGGCCAACGCGTGGAGCTGGGCCGGGGTCGCGGCGGCGCTGGACGGCGAGATCGGGCTGGTCGCGATCGACCTGCGCGGGCGCGGCGGCAGCAGCGCGACGCCGGGGCCGTTCGGCATGCGTCAGCACGCCGACGACGTCGCGGCCGTCATCGACCGCCTCGGTGCCGCGCCGGCGGTCGTCGCCGGGCACTCGATGGGCACCTACGTCGCACTCATGTGCGCCGAGCGACACCCCGCCGAGGTCAGCGGGCTGGTGCTCGTCGACGGCGGCCACGCGCTGGCGATGCCCGAGGGTCTGAGCCCGCAGCAGGCACTCGATGCGATCGTCGGCCCCGCCATCGAGCGGCTCCGCACCGTCTGGCCCGACCGGGTGGCCTACCGCACGATGTGGAGCGAGCATCCCGCCTTCGCCGGCGAGCTGACGCCCGATGTCGAGCGCTACGTGCTGTCCGACCTCGTGCCGTGCGAGGGCGGGTTCCGGAGCTGCGTCAGCGAGGACGCGGTGCGATTCGACGGGGAAGAGCTGCTCGTCGACGACGAGGTGCGCACCGCCATCGATCGGCTCGCCGAGCCGACGACGATCATCAGAGCCGAGACCGGGCTGATGGCCGCTCCGCCGCCGTTCATTCCCGACGATGTCGTCGATCGGTATCCGCAGCACGCATGGCACACCGTGCCCGGCACGAACCACTACAGCGTGCTGATCGGCGAGGCGGGCGCCACCGCGGTGGCCGATGCGCTCAGGACCGCCGTCAGCTCCCGAGAGTGATCAGGGCGACGGCCACGACGGCCAGGCTCATCCCCGCGAGCTGAGGCCGGGCGGCCCGCTCGCGATCGAACACCATGGCGAGCACGATCGTGCTCGCGGGGTAGAGCGAGACGAGCACGGCGACGATGGACAGCAGGCCCTCGCGCGTCGACAGCAGGAAGAGCGCGTTGGCGAGACCGATCAACGCCCCGATCGCCACGCTCGGCCTCACGACGGCGAACGACAGCCGCTCGACCTGCCCGCGTCGCCGCCCGACGACGTAGGCCGCGAGCAGCAGCGGCGCCCCACCCGCCCGCGCGGTGAGCAGGGGCCACAACCCCGCGTCGTCGCCCGCCTGGTCGTAGCCGATGAACAGCAGTCCGAACGACGCACCCACGAGCACCGCGAGCGCGATCGTGCCGACCGCCACGTCGTGATACGTGGCCCCCACCGCGCCGCCGATGAGCGCAACGGCACCGACGGCGAGCACGATCCCGAGCAGGCCGAGCAGCTCGGGACGTTCGCCGAGCGACAGACCGACGACGACGGGGAACCCGGCGGCGACGATCCCGGTGACCGGAGCGACGACCGTCATGTTGCCCCGCGAGAGCGCGGCGTAGAGGCCGATGACGCCCAGGCTGCCGGCGAGCCCGGCGACGACGCCCCACCAGAACGCCCGGGCCGACGGTGACCCGTCCTCGACCGCGAGCACGATCACGGCGATGATCGGGGCGAGCGCCACCTCGGCCACGCAGGTGACGGCGATCGGCGAGAACCGGCGGCTGGTTCTGCCGCCGAGGTAGTCGGAGACGCCGTAGATGGTCGCCGAGAGGAGCGCCAGCACGATCGCCACCCGGTTGGTGTAGCAGGCCGAGGCCGAGGGGGCGTGGCCGGGAACCGTCATCGTTTCGTCACGCGGCGCGGGAACTCCGGCCGGCGCACCGAGCGTCAGACGGCCATGAAGCGCAGCAACGTGAACACGACAGCGGCCGTCCTCGCGGCCATCACACTGGTCCTCGCCGCGTGCAGCGGGGACGACGACGACGCAGCCACCAGCGGCGACGCAGCCACCGAGGATGAGGGAGGCATCTTCGACGACGGTGGCACGAGCAACTCGGTCGCGGACTCGTCGCGCGACGAGAACTCCGGTGGCGCGGACGACGCCGAGGCCGACTTCGACGACAGCGCGGATGTCGGCGACGTCGGTGAGGCCGACATGGCGGCCGACGAAGGCGACGCCATGACGGAGGCCGACGAGAGCGGTGACGTCGCCGCCGACTCGGCCGTCGACACGCCGGCGAGCGGAACCGTGACGGCCAGTCGCACCGACGGCGACGCAGAAGGTGGCCTGTTCGGTGCCGAACCCGAACCACGCGACGCCGACGATGCCCGGCTCGAGGACAACACGTTCGAGGACTACGGGTACCGCGACTTCATCGACGCCGACGACGACCCGCTCTCGACGTTCGCGCTCGACGTCGACACCGGCTCGTACACGGTGATGCGGCGCTGGCTCGACGAGGGCACGCTGCCACCGCGTGAGTCGGTGCGCCCCGAGGAGTACATCAACGCCTTCGACTACGACTACGACACGCCCCGCAACGGTCTCGAGCTGTCGGTCGACGGCGGCCCGTCGCCGTTCGACGACGACAACTACCTGGTCCGCATCGGCGTCCAGGGTGAGATCGTCGACGATCGAGACCGCGGTCCCGCCGCGCTGACGTTCGTGATCGACACGTCCGGTTCGATGGACCGCGACGACCGGCTCGGGCTGGTCAAGGAGTCGCTGACGATCCTCGTCGACGAGCTCGACGACGACGACACGGTCGCCATCGTCACGTACGACGACAGCTCGGGCGTCGTGCTCGAACCGACCTCGGTCGGCGATCGCGACGAGATCCTCGATGCGATCGACCGGCTGCGCCCCGGTGGTTCGACCAACCTCGAAGCCGGCCTCCGCGAGGGCTACGCGCTGGCCGACGACGCCTTCCAGCGCAACGGCATCAACCGAGTCATCCTGGCTTCGGACGGCGTCGCCAACGTGGGCGTCACCGATCCGGACGAGCTCGCCCGCATGATCCGCGACGACGCGGACCGGGGCATCAACCTCGTGACCGTCGGGTTCGGCATGGGCAACTTCAACGACGTCACGATGGAGCAGCTCGCCGACCAGGGCGACGGCTTCTACGCCTACGTCGACACCGAGGACGAGGCCGAGCGGCTCTTCGAGGACGAGTTGACGTCGACCCTGCTGACGATCGCCAAGGACGCCAAGATCCAGGTCGAGTTCGACCCGGAGATCGTCGAGGCGTACCGCCTGATCGGCTTCGAGAACCGCGGTGTGCTCGACCGGGACTTCCGTGACGACGACGTCGACGCCGGCGAGCTCGGCGCCGGCCACCAGGTGACGGCGATCTACGAGGTCGAGCTCGAGCGGGGTGTCGATCTCGATGACCGTGACGACGTCGGCGAGGTGTTCCTCCGCTGGGAGGATCCCGACGACGGCGACGTGATCGAGATCGACGAGGACATCGACCTCCGGGACATCGAGGAGGACTGGCGGGACACCCCCGAGGACTTCCAGCTGGCGACCGTGGTGACCGTGTTCGCCGAGGTGCTCCGCGACAACCCCTACGCCGACCGCATCGACATCGACGACCTCGTCGAGGAGGCCGATCGCCTGGCCGACGAGCTGAACGACCGAGACGTCGACGAGCTCGCCGACCTGATCGAGCTGGCGGCCGACCTCAGCTGACCACGACCCACGACACGCTGATCACCAGGTGGTGGACCCCACTCCGCTGACCACCTGGAGCCGGCCCGGAGGCCCCGACGAGGGTCTCCGGGTCTGGCGCGATCACGCGTCGGGCGGCTGGGCCAGGCCGCGGACGACGATGCGCATCGCCACCTCGACGTCGGCTCGCCACGTCCTCGGTGGGGCGGCCTGGGTGAGCGAGAGCTTCCAGCCGTCGACGACGGCGACGACGAGACGGGTCGCCTGAGCGGCCGTCGCGCCGCCGAAGCGGGCGTCGATCTCGCCGTCGACCGCAGCGGCCGTGAGCAACGATCGAACGAGTGCCTCGAACCGTCGCTCGGCAGCCGCGGCGAGCTCTCCGCCGATCCTCCGGTTCACGTCGAGCAGCGCGGTGCCGTGTGGCGACGACAGCACGATCTCGACGTGGGCCGAGAGCTGCGCGATCGCGGCGGCGGCGAGCCGCTCGTCCACGTCGCCCGGCCGTGCGGCCGCCTCCGCACAGGCGGCCGAGGTCTGCTCGTGGAGCCGTTCTGCTGCGGCGAGGAACAGGTCGGACTTGTTCGCGAAGCTGCGGTAGAGCGTCGGGCGCGAGACACCGGCCTCGGCGGCGATGTCGCTCATCGACGTCTTCACGTAGCCGGTCGTCATGAACGCCCGGAACGCCGCGTCGATCAGCTCGTCTCGCCGGTGATCGAGGCGCTCGGGCCGATCGGCGTTCATCGGTCGTGCCGGACGACGTCGTCGAGGCCGAGCACGAAGTCGGCGCCGAACTCCTGCGCAGGCGTGCGGAAGCCGGGCGTCGGCGACGTGGTGCCGAGCCGTTCGACGATCGCCAGCGCCGCATCCACGGTGTGGACGTACGCGTCGGGCGTCGTCAGCGTGGCCTCGGCGCGACCGCCGGCACCGTCGTCGGCCACCGCCCAGATCTCCGCCGAGCCCTTCGAGCGGGCTCGCTCGGACGGGCCGGCGGGGAGCATGCCGGCCGCCTGGCGCAGCAGTCGCGTGAGGAGCGGCGGGTCGGCCGGGTCGCCTCGTCGATGAGCGCTCGCCATCGCACGCTCGACGAGGCGAGGCACCGCGATCCACGTCGTGACGCGCTCGATCCCGGTCGAGCGGGGCGCCGTCAGCAGGTCGCCCCGCCACGGATTGCGGATGCATCGGCGGTCGCCTCCGGGGAAGCACACGAGCCGGCGATCGAGCTCGGGGTCGTCGACGGCGCCGCGGTCGCCGAAGCCGGCCGTCATCGACCGGAGGGTCCCGGCCGAGACGCCGCCGTCGGTGAGGAAGGCGATGTCGAGCGTCGTGGCGCCCGGCAGGCGGTCGGCCAGGTGACGCGCGAGGCAGTCGGTCGGCACGACCCCGAACCCGACGCCCGGCATCAGCATCACGCCGGCCGCCCGCGCACGGTCGTCGAGCCGTAGCACGGCCTCGTACTCGGCGATCTCGCCGGCGATGTCCAGGTAGTGCACCCCGTGCTCGACGCAGCGCGCCGCAAGCGCTGCCGCCGTCGCCGAGAACGGCCCGGCCGCGTTGAGCACGACGGATACGCCGGCGAGGTCGATGTCGGCGACGCCGCCGACGCGCGACGGGATCCGGTAGTCGTCGGCGAGCGCGAGCACGGCCTGCGAACGGGCCCCGGCGACGACGTCGATGCCCTGCCGCACGGCGGCGTGCACGAGCAGCTTCCCGACGTATCCGGTGGCGCCGTAGACGAAGGCGGTCATCGGCGTGCCTCAGCCGAACAAGGGCCCGGCCGACGCGGCCTCGTAGCGGACGAATTCGGGCGTACCCGTGACGGCGCCCGCGATCGCCACGGGGTCCACCGTGGCTGCACCGGCGATGACGATCATCGAGCCGATGTTAACAGATGAACGCTGATTGTCTCACCCGTCTCACTGGGGACGGAGCGGCCGGGCCCGCGGTCCGGGCACTCGGTTCCTCCTCCTCGTCGGCGCGTCAGGGGCGGGCGGGTGCCGGTTCGAGCCCGACCTGCTCGTCGACCGAGAGCCAGCCGGGACCGGTGACGACCAGCGCCAACAGGCCGGCGAGCAGCGCGAGATCGAGCTCGGCTGCGCCCAGCAGGCCGTCTTCGAGTTTGACGAATAGGAGCGATCCGACCATCACGGCTGCGAGCGCCGAGGCGGCGAGTCGCGTCGCAAGGCCGATGATCAGCATCGCGCCCGCGATGATCTCGGTCACCGCCGTGAGCGGGGCGGCGAGGCCGGGCACGGGCACGCCCCATCCGTCGAAGGCGCCCTCGACGTTGGAGATGCCGGTGTCGAACTTGTCGACGCCGTGCCAGAAGAAGATGACGCCGAGCGCCAACCGGAGCATCAACGGCGCCGCCGGGCGGAGACGATCGAGGGGTGCGAAGGGGGTGCGCATGTGGGGGTCCTTTCGGGGTGCATCGCCCGCTCGCCCAGGAACCCGACCGCAGGTCGACGCGATTCCGGATCACACGGTGATGATCGGGTTATCCCGGCGGACGCCCGCGATGTCGCCGTTTCGGCGTCCCAGCATCGGCGCCGGCGCCGCTGCGGGTGGGCGTCGTCCCCGCTCGCAACGCGTGATGTTCTTGCGCAGATAGTGCGCACGAACATCACGCGTTGCCGCGGGTCGCGAGCACCCGCTCGCGCTCGGCGTCGGTGAGGCTGGCGAAGTACTCGCACCGGCCGTCGGCGAACACCGTGCCGTCCTCGCACGTGGTCTCGATCTCGCCGTCGCCGAACTGCTCGTGGTAGAGCGCTGCGTACGCGCCGGCCGCCTCGAGCAGGTCGCCGTGGGTGCCCGACTCGACGATCCGGCCGTGGTCGACGACGTGGATCACGTCGGCGGCCTGGATGGTCGAGAGGCGGTGCGCCACGGCCAGGGTGGTGCGGCCGCTGACCAGCTCGTCGAGGGCGGCCTGGATGCGGCGCTCGGACGCGGTGTCGAGCGCCGACGTCGCCTCGTCGAGCACCAGCACCTTCGGGTCGTGGAGGAGCACGCGGGCGATCGCGATCCGCTGCCGCTCACCGCCCGACAGCCGGAACCCGCGCTCGCCGACCACCGTCTCGTAGCCGTCGGGGAACTCCATGATCCGGTCGTGGATGGCCGCCGCGCGGGCCGCCTTCTCGACCTCGGCGTCGGTGGCGTCCTCCCGGCCGTACGTGATGTTGGCGCGCAGCGTGTCGGCGAACAGGTAGCTCTCCTGCGTGACGAAGCCGACCGACGACGCCAGTGACGCGAACCCCAGCTCGCGGAGGTCGACACCGTCGAGGCGCACCGAACCCTCGGTCGGGTCGTAGAGGCGGGCGAGCAGTGACAGCACCGTCGACTTGCCCGACCCTGACGGGCCGACGAGCGCGACGAGCTGCCCAGGGCGGGCGGTGAACGTGACCTCGTCGAGGGCCGCCGGCGTCGCGTCGTCGTGTTGGTCGTAGTGGAAGTGCACCTGCTCGAAGGCGATCTCGCCGCGCACCGCCTGCGGCTCGATCTGCGTCGGGTCGTCCGCCTCGACCACGTCGGACTCGGCGTCGAGGTAGGCGAAGATCCGGCGGAACAGGGCTCGTGACGACTGGAGCTCGACGGTGGTCTCGAGCAGTCGTGCAACCGGGAAGAACAGCCGCGACTGCAGCGTGGTGAACGCGACGATCGTACCGGCGGACAGCGACGTGTTGCCGCCGTCGAGCAGGAAGGCCGCCACCAGGTAGACGACGACCGGCGTCGCACCGAGGAACGCCTGGACGACGGTGAAGAACGACTGCCCGATCACCTGCTGCTTGGTGGCGACGGCGGCCAGCCGCTGGTTGGCATCGCTGAACCGTGCGATCTCGCGGTCCTGGCGACCGAACAGCTTGGCGAGCGTGATGCCCGACACCGACAGCGTCTCCTGGGTGACGACGCTCATCTGGGCGGTCGCGGCCTGGGTCTCGGCCGTGAAGGCCTCGCGCAGGCGGCCGACACGGCGGGTGGCGATGACGAAGAACGGCACCGTGGCCAGCGCGAGCAGGGTCAGCATCGGCGAGAGCACGAGCATCGCGACCACGGCGCTGCCGAACGTCACGATGTTCGCCAGGATCGACGAGAGCGTGGACGTGACCGCGGTCTGCACGCCGCCGACATCGCTGGTGATGCGGCTCTGCAGGTCGCCGGTGCGCGACGACGCGTAGAACGACAACGAGAGGCCCTGGAGGTGGGTGTAGAGGCGGTCGCGCAGGTCGCGGAGCACGTCCTGGCCGAGCCGGTTGGTGACGATCGTCTGCATCACGCCGAGCGCGGCGGACCCGATCGTGACGACGAACATGATCACGCACAGCCAGACCACCAGCGAGACGTCGGGTCCGTCAGCGTCCGCCGGGAAGAGACCGTCGTCGAAGGTGCGCTGGATCAGCAGCGGGTTGACGATGCCGATCACGGCGGTCGCGACCACCAGCAGGACGACGCCGGCCACCCTGGTTCGGTGCGGCTTGAAGAGCCCGGTGACGCGGCGCCAGCTGAAGTCGCTCTGCTCGTCCATCGCTCCAGTGTGCCGGTCGATTCGACGACCGTCGAACCGTGACCGTGCCATCCTCGGGACAGGTGGCTCGGGAAGCGTCAGCGTCGGTCACTCGAGCCCACGATCCGGCGATGTCGGACGATGCAGTGTCCCGAGAAGTGCCGATCTGCTCGGGTCGGTCGGGCCCAAGGGAGGTGGTCGATACCGCGGTGGGTCGGGCCTCGGGAGCGCACCGCTGGCGTGACCGGAGCTGTCGGACGTACAGCGACCTTTCGAGAGATCGACGGGCAGGAGAACGCGTCGAAAGGATCGGGGACGACGGCGGCTCGGCCAACGGGAGTGTCGAGGGGTTCTGCGACGGTCTTCCCGCGGGCATCGATGACTCGACGTACCGCGTCGTCGGCGGACTCAACAAGCCAGCTCGGCTCGTAGCCGGGTTCGGTCGTGGTGGGCTGCCCCGATGGCAGCGTCCCGTGCCTTCGCCCGGAAGGTCGTTCGGCCGACCCGCCAGACTCGGTGACACCCGTCGTTCCAAGACATCGTGGTTGGTCGGGTACGCGATTCGGCGATCGGAGGCGTGTTACTCACATGAGACTCGGGGCCAAGGCGCTTGACGG
>NZ_JASJCS010000196.1 GCF_030065885.1 Ilumatobacter sp.
GTCGCGCCCGGCATGAAAGCAAGTAGGGGGCAGGCCGACGGCAAGGTCGTCAGCCAGCTCCTGAACGCCCGCAAGGGTTGAGTCCGTCCGCGTCGCGCTCGGCGATGCCGGCGGCGTGCTCAGCGGGCGTCGATCGGTTCGTCGGCCCGGGCCATCACCCCGACGCCGTGCGTCGACGTGCCGCCCTGACGGCGGCGTGAGATCACGATCGCGGCGCCGGCGATCGTCGCGACGAGCAGCGCGCCCGCGAGGAGCTGTGCTGTCAGCGTCCCGTCGTCATCGGCTGCCGGAACCGTCGGGACCGGGTCGGCGTCCTCCCGGCTCGTCTCGGCCGTGACCTGTGGGACGGTGGCGAGTTCCGCACTGCCGGGCGGTGGAGCGACGTCCGTTTCGGCCACGGCGGGCTCGGCTCCGGCGACGGCGGGCTCGGCTCCGGCGGCGGGCTCGGCCACAGCCACGGCAGGGCTCGATGCCGGAGCTCGATCGTCGAGCTCGACGTAGAACGCCTCGAGATCACGGAAGAACCCGTCGTACGCCGCGAACTCGACAGCGGTCGGTTCGGCCTCGAAGCCGGCGAGGCGTGACCGCAGTTCGTCCACCCTTGCGAAGTCGTCAGCGGTGGCCTCGCCGAACACGCCGGCACGGAGGTCCCGCTCGAGCTGGTCGAGCTCGGCACCGAAGATCTCGACGTCGGTCAGCACGATCTCGATCGGGATCGGCCGATCCGGATCCGGCAGTGGCGGCGCGGCGGCGGCCGCGAGCGGAGCCGCGGCGGAGCAGGCCACCGCCGCAGCGGCGCCGACGAGGGCAGCGGTGATTCGAGCCATTCGCTCTGAGATCGGCGCGCGACCGCCGGTTCTTGAACGTTCCTTGACGGTCGAGACGGCGATCGACGTCAGAGCAGGCTCAAGAACTCGGCACCGACCGCCCGGTACGCGGCTTCGACCGGTTCGAGACGCTCCGGTGCGCGCACCATCCCGACGACCGATCCGCCCGACCCGGCGGAGTTCGTCGCCGCACCGTGCCCTCTGCCGACGTCGATGAGCTGCCGTTGCGGTGCCTCGATGTCGATGACCGCGGCCCGGATGTCGAACGACGCGTTCATCGCCCCGCCGAGCGCCTCGACGTCGCCCTCGTCGATGGCCGACGCGGCGCGGTCGGCCTGCTGGGCCAGTGCCGTCATCGCGGCGATCACCGACGGGTCGCCCGCGTCGTAGCGACGCCTGAGCGAACGGTGCACCGTGTCGCTGGGCCGTGCCGCACCGGGCAGCCAGGCGACGAACAGCGGGAAGTCGGTCGATGCCTCGATGGGACGGAACCCGACCGGATCGAACGTCATGGACACGGTTCGGTCCGCCGCCTGCACGAGACGATCCTGCAGGCCCGCCTCGATGCCGAGCCGGTCGCGCTCGATCGAGAGGGCGAGCTCGGCGAGCTCGATGATCGACCACTTGTGCCCGGTCCATTCCGCCATCGCTCGCAGCGCGGCGATGATGAGCGCACTCGAACCGGCCAACCCCACCGAGCGGGGAATGCTCGTCGACGCGCCGAGCGTGATCGACGGCAGCGCGCCCCGGGCCTCGGCGAAGCCCTCCGACGTCGCGGTGAGCAGTCGATGGAGGTCCCGATCGGAGGCGGCGACCCCGAAGCCGTCAGCTTCGGTGGCCGACGACATCGCCCGGAGATCGGTGATCGGCAGCGCGACGACCGCCCCGCCGTAGCCGTCGGACGGGTTGCCGGCCAGCGCAGCTCGCGCCGCACACGTGCTGGTGATGGATCGTCCCGTCGGCACCGCACGAATGACTACCACGCGTGCACGACGACGGGCGGCTCCGGTCGGTTCGTCACACGGCGCGCCACATACCGTGCGCACATGGACTTCTCGGTTCCTCCCGCGATCCAGCAGACGCTCGACGAGCTCGACGGGTTCATCGAGCGCGAGATCGTCCCGTTGCAGCAACAGGACGACAACAACCGGTTCTTCGACCACCGTCGCGAGTGGGCGCGCACCGACTGGGACAACGACGGCGTACCGCGCGAGGAATGGGAGGAGCTGCTCAGGGAGATGCGGCGCCGAGCCGACGCTGCCGGGTTCTTGCGGCTCGCTCTGCCCGCCGAGTTCGGTGGACGCGATGCGTCGAACCTCGAGATAGCGATCATCCGCGAGCACCTCGCCCACCGTGGCCTCGGCCTGCACAACGACCTGCAGAACGAGTCGTCGATCGTCGGCAACTTCCCGACCGTGTTGATGATGCGCGACTTCGGCACGCCCGAACAGATCGCCGAATGGATGCCCGGCTTCCTCGACGGCTCGCGCCGCCTTGCGTTCGGGCTCACCGAGCCGAACCACGGCAGCGACGCGACCTACCTCGAGACGACCGCGGGCCGTGACGGCGACGAGTGGGTGATCAACGGCGCGAAGCGGTGGAACACCGGCGTGCACCACGCCACCCACGACATCATCTTCGCCCGCACGTCGGGCGAGCCGGGCAGCCCGGTCGGCATCTCGGCGTTCCTCGTGCCGTGCGACGCGCCCGGCTTCGAGGTCGAGTTCTACTGGTGGACGCTCAACATGCCGAGCGACCACGCCGAGGTCTCGCTGACCGACGTCCGGGTCAGCGCCGACGCGCTGTTCGGGCGCCTCGATCACGGCCTCGAGCTCGCCCAGCACTTCGTGCACGAGAACCGCATCCGGCAGGCGGCGTCGTCGCTCGGCGCGGCACAGCACTGCATCGACGAGGCGGTCGCGTACGCCAACCAGCGGATCACGTGGGGCAGGAAGCTGTCGGTCAACCAGGGCATCCAGTTCCCGCTCGTGGAGCTGCACACGGAAGCCGCCATGCTCCGCCAGCTGATCCGCGAGACGGCCTGGCGGCTGGATCAGCAGCACCACATGGAGGTCACCCACCAGGTCGCGATGTGCAACTACCGCGCCAACCGCTTGGCGTGTGACGCTGCGGACCGGGCGATGCAGACGTGCGGTGGCGTGGGCTACTCCCGGCACATGCCGTTCGAGCACATCTACCGGCACCACCGGCGGTACCGGATCACCGAGGGCGCCGAGGAGATCCAGATGCGCAAGGTCGCCCAACAGCTGTTCGGCTTCGGCCGCACGTAACGACGCCCGTCTGCGGCACATGGGCCCGACGGGGGTGACCGGACAAGCTCGCCGGCCGTCGCTATCCTCGCTCGCCGGGCGAGGAAGGACCTGAAACGCAATGCTGGTTGGGGCAGAGCTGCGGCGTTCCGTCGCATCGTTCGTGACGTCGTCGGTGGCGACCGCGGCCGCCGTGGCGGTCGCCGTCGTCGTGACGCCGACGCCGGCGGTGGCCGGCTTCGCATGTTCGTCGGACGCGCCGACGTACACGGTCAAGTCAGGTGACGGGTGGTTCGCGATCGCCGATCGCGTCGAGGTCAGCGCGCGGTCGCTCGTCGAGGCGAACGGCGCGAGCCTCGCCGACCTGCTCGTGCCCGGCGACCGGCTGTGCCTCCCGCGCGACGCCGATGTCACCGGTGCGTGTGGGAGCACCTACACCGTGAGTGGGGGCGACGGCTGGTACCGGATCGCCGATCGCGCCGGGACGTCCGTGAGCTCGTTGCTCGCGGCGAACGGTGCGACCCTCGACCGCGCGATCCACCCAGGTGAGACCGTCTGCCTCCCCGACGGCGCCGCCGCAACGAGCGGCGAGACGAGCGGATCGAGCGCAGCGGGTGGAGGGACCTACACCGTGAGCCGTGGTGACAGTTGGTTCGGCATCGCGGCGAGAGCCGACGTGTCCGCACGTTCCTTGCTGGCCGCGAACGACGCATCGTCCAGCGACCTGATCGTGCCCGGTCAGGTGATCCGGCTGCCGGCCGGAGCGACGCAGCCGGCGTCGTCCGGCGCATCGACCCGGGGCTGGGTCGATCTCGACGCACTGCCGGTCCAGGGGCCGTGCTGGTACGCGGACACGTGGCACGCGCCGCGCAGCGGTGGGCGGCTTCACAAGGGCGTCGACCTCATCACGCCCTCAGGCGCGTACGTGTACGCCGTCGTCGACGGCCGGCTGACGAGTCGCATCTGGGATCAGCCGGGACGGCTGTCCGGCAACGCGTGGACGCTCACCGGTGACGACGGCACGTCGTTCTTCTACGCCCATCTCATCGACTTCGCGCCCGAGGTCCGCGTCGGCTCGCGTGTCGAGGCCGGTCAGATCATCGGCTGGGTCGGTTCGACCGGGAACTCCAGCGCGCCCCACCTCCACTTCGAGATCCGTCCGGGCGGGGGCGAGGCGGTCAACCCGTACCCGACCGTCCACGCCGCGGGCGGCTGCAACCGGGGCACGCCGTACCGCCAGCCGGGCGGGTGGATCCCGAGCTGACCCGTCAGCCGCTCGGCAGGTATCGGGCGACGAGCACGGCGAGGTCGGCCGCCACCCGGATCTCGGTCGTGCACAACTGAGGATGCGTCAGCCACCGGAGGCGGCCCTCGTCGGGCTCGCCGCGGAATGTCGGCGGCCATGTCACCGCCGGCGTGACGTCGTCGAGCGTCATCGTGCCTCCCGGTGTCAAGACGGTCGCAGGATCGACCAGCTCGTCGGAGGGATGCTTGCCCGACCCCGGACCGCCGTCGTGCACGAGGAGGTCGAACGGACCGCGGCCGAACAGCTCGCTCGCGTCGGCGCACACGATCTCGATGTTGTGATGGTCCTCGAACAGCCGCTGGGCGGCGGCCGCCCGTTGCTCGTCGAGCTCGTAGCTGACGATTCGCGTCTCGGGATGTGCGGCCGACTGCATCCATGCCACGCCAGCGCCCGTGCCGGTGCCGGTCTCTCCGATCGAACCACCGGGTGGGACACCCCCGGCGAGGGCAGCGAGCAGGCGTCCGATCTCCGGACGCACGCAGAACTCGAAGCCGACCGCCTCGGCGGCTGCGACGGCCGACGACACGAGATCCGGCAGGTCTCCACGCCTCGCTGGGTCGCGATACGAAGCGGTGCCCCCGAGCGACATCCTCCGATTGTCC
The DNA here is from genome assembly GCF_030065885.1 of Ilumatobacter sp. Classification (GTDB taxonomy): domain Bacteria; phylum Actinomycetota; class Acidimicrobiia; order Acidimicrobiales; family Ilumatobacteraceae; genus Ilumatobacter. The sequence continues at coordinate 5,006 of NZ_JASJCS010000196.1, forward strand.
CAGAACTCGGGTGGCGGACCTGTCAGCGGAAATCGGACGGCGCATCGCGGTGTCCGATTTCCGCTCGACCGTGCTGCGGTGCTCCGGCATGATGGTGCCCGTGACCGACACCCTCGACAGTGCGATGCAGCTCGACGCCGACCGCTGCTACCGCGCCGCGCAGAGCCGCGATGAGCGCTTCGACGGTTGGTTCTACATCGCCGTCCGCACGACGGGCATCTACTGCCGGCCGAGCTGCCCGGCGATCACACCGAAGCGCACGAACGTCGACTTCTACCGCACCGCAGCGGCCGCCCAGCAACGTGGGTTCCGGGCGTGCAAGCGGTGCCGGCCCGACGCCTCGCCGGGGTCGCCGGAATGGGACCTGCGCAGCGACCTCGTCGGCCGTGCGATGCGGCTGATCGCCGACGGCGTCGTCGATCGCGAGGGCGTGGCCGGCCTCGCCGGTCGGCTGGGCTACAGCAGCCGGCATCTCAACCGCATCCTCACCGACGAGCTCGGCGCAGGACCGCTCGCGTTGGCCCGAGCCCAGCGTGCGCAGACCGCACGCACGCTGATCGAGACGACGGCACTGTCGATGACCGACATCGCGTTCGCGGCCGGCTTCGGCAGCGTGCGGCAGTTCAACGACACGGTGCGCGAGGTGTTCGCCTCGGCGCCCGGCGACCTCCGACGACGGAACCGCGTCTCGGCTGCACCGGAGTCCGGCACCGTTCGTGTCCGGCTGGCGACCCGCGGCCCGTTCGCCGGGCGGCAGCTGCTCGAGTTCCTCGGGGCACGTGCCGTACCCGGCGTCGAGTCGTGGGACGGTGCCACCTACGAACGCTCGCTCGATCTGCCGAACGGTCACGGCGCAGTCGCGATCGGTCTCGCCGACGATCACGTCGACGCAACGTTCCGCCTCGTCGACTGGCGCGACCTCGCCCCGGCCGTCGGTCGTGTCCGCCGCCTGCTCGACCTCGACGCCGACCCGATCGCGATCGACACGGCATTGTCCGGCGACCCGGCGCTCGCCCCGCTCGTTGCTGCGACGCCGGGTCTCCGCGCAGCGGGTTCGATCGCTCCGACCGAGACGCTCGTACGAGCGATCGTCGGGCAGCAGGTGTCGGTCGCCGGCGCCCGAACCGTCACCTGCTGCCCGACGATCGCTCGTACGAGCGTCTCGGTCGGAGCGATCGAACCCGCTGCGCGGAGACCCGGCGTCGCAGCAACGAGCGGGGCGAGCGCCGGGTCGCCGGACAATGC
>NZ_JASJCS010000197.1 GCF_030065885.1 Ilumatobacter sp.
ACGTCGCCGTGGTACCAGCCGAAGTAGAAGTGGCTGTCGGTGCCGTCGAGCGTCGGGAGGTGGGGGAGCACTCCCGAGTGCGGCACGCACAGTCGAGTCGGGTCGGCTCGCTCGAACGCCCGCCTCACCCACCGGTCGAGCACCGTCTTGTTCCAGGACGGCAGCTGGTGCGCGGCGATGTACTGCAACCGCGACCGCGCCGTCGCGCCCTCGATGCCGACCGCGACCGCGGCAGGGTCGTTGTGCGCGTTCCATTGGACGATCGATGGGTGATGTCCGAGCATGTCGACGGCGGCGGTCGCCTGGTCGACCGCCTGGCCGCGCACCGATCGCGAGTAGCCCCACTGCAGTGGGAAGTCCTGCAGCAGCAGCACGCCCATCTCGTCGGCGGCGTCGTAGATCGCCCGGTCGGCGATGTGGCCGTGGACGCGGAGCGCGTCGAGGCCGGCGTCGACGGCGAGCTCGATGTCGCGTCGCATCTCGGCAGGCGTCGCGTCCGCCAGCGCCGCCCGGGTCGGCAGCAGGTTGGCCCCCTTGAGGAACAGGCGCTCGCCGTTGACCGAGCAGGACCAGTTGTTCCACGCGACGACGCGGAAGCCGGTCCGCCGCTGGTGGCGGTCGCTCGACTCGCCGTCGACCAGCACCTCCATGACGACGTCGGTCAGTGGCTGCTCGCCGAGCGAGCGCGGCCACCACAGCGCCGGATCGGCGACGTCGAGGTTCCACGTCACCTCGTTGAGTCCCTTGGCGACGTGGTGGTCGGCGTCGGCCATCACGTCGCCGTCGATCGTCGTGCGGATCCGGACCGAGCGCGCCCGGTCGCTGTCGAGGCGTGCGGTGAGCAGGAGGTGGGCCCGCGTCTCGTCGGCGTCGCGGCAGAGCACGCGGAAGCGATCGATGCGAACCGGACCGGTGTCGTGGACGTGCACGGACCGCCAGAGCCCGCCGGGGTTCCAGGTGCGGTCGATGCCGTCCCAGTGCTGGAAGACGCCCGTGATGGTGCGCTTCCCGCGGTGGCTGTGCTGCGGCGGGCACGCCACCTCGATCGCGACGACGTGCTCGTCGCCGATGCGCGAGAGTGCCGTCACGTCGAACCGATGTGGCATGAAGTACCCCTCGGTGTCGCCGAGGTAGGCGCCGTCGAGCCAGACGTCGGACTGGTAGAAGACACCGTCGAGGGTGATCCACCGGCGGACGTCGTCACCGGGTTCCGGCATCGTGAACCGCTGGCGGTACAGGATCGGTCCGTCGCTCTCGGCGAGATCGGGGTGGCTCCGCCAGTGGCCGGGGACCGGCAGCTGCGCCCACGTCGAGTCGTCGGCGTCGACGCCGATCGCGTCTCGCCGCAGGTCGTCGGTCGCGACGGCCGCCCGCCACATCCCGGTGAGGTCCACGGCCGGATCGTACCGATCGGCGACTCACGGAGCGTCGGCCGCAGCGCGGCGGGCGGCGGCGCCTCGCTGTTCGTCCCGAAGGCGATGTCCTGAACGACCTCGCGATCGTGGTGCCCAGGGCACCGCGCTGGGGCCGCAATCCACCCCTGGCCGCGCGCCGGCGAGCGTTACCCTCGGCGCGGTGCTGGCGCTCTCGACGCGGTTCTCCAACGACGTCGACCGCCGCGCCGTTGCCGATGCGATCCCGCTGTTCCTCCCGGCGATCCCGTTCGGCTTCGTGCTCGGTCTGGCCAACACCGAGTCGGCGATGCCGGCATTCGTCGCCTGGCTCACGTCGCCGCTGATCTTCGCCGGCGCCGCCCAGCTCGCCGTCGTGACGCTGGCGGGCACGGCGTCGATCTGGGCGGTCATCGTGGCCGGCCTCGTGATCAACACGCGGCACGTGATGTACAGCGCGGCGATGGCTCCGGCGTTCTCGGACCAGCCGCGGTGGATGCGATGGTTCGGGTCCTTCCTGCTGATCGACCAGGTGTTCGCGCTGGCGATCCTCCAGGTCGATCGGCCGCCGGCCGAGTTCCGTCGCTACTACCTCGCGGTCGGGCTGTTCTTCTTCGTCAACTGGCAATGGGCGACCGCCGTCGGGATGGTCGTCGGGCCGGTGGTGCCCGAATCGTGGCGACTCGACTTCGCGCCGGCCGTGATGTTCCTCGGCCTGGTGCTGATCGGCATCCAGCGCCTGCCGCAGGGCGTCGCCGCGCTGGTCGGCGGTCTCGTCGGGCTCGCGGCAGCGGGACTGCAGGACCGCCTCGGCATCCTCGTCGGAGCCGTCGCCGGCGTCGTCGCCGGGTCGATCGCCGAGTACCGGGTCGCCGCGCGAGACGAGACGTCGGCGACATGAGCACTGCAGCCGCGCTCGCGATCGTGGCCGGCGTCGCCGTCATGACGTACGTGATGCGTGCCATCGGCATCCTCGCGCTCGCAGGGCGCCGGCTGCCGCTCGTGGTCGAACGGGCGCTGCGCAACGTCGGGCCGGCCGTGCTCGCCGCGCTGACGGTCAGCCTGGCGGCCGGCGGCGAGGGTGGCCCCGACCTCGAGCTCGCCGAGGCGGCCTCGCTGATCGTCGCCGGCGGCGTCGCCTGGTGGCGTCGCAACATCATCTGGACGTTGCTCGCCGGCATGGTGACGCTGTGGGTGCTCACCGCGCTGCTGTGACGTCCGGCCGGAGCGATACCTGAAGGGACACGTCGGCGCGGACCGGGGTAGCGTCGGATCATGGCAGAGCGTGCGGCGACGTTGGCGGAACTGCGGGCATCGGGTTGGGTCTCCCGTCCGGTCAAGGAGGAGATCCGCGCCAACGCGGTCGCCAAGATCCGGTCGGGGGCATCGTTGTTCGACGGTGTGCTCGGCTACGAGCACACGGTCATGCCGCAGCTCGAGAACGCCTTGCTCGCCGGTCACGACGTGATCTTCCTCGGCGAGCGCGGTCAGGCGAAGACCCGCATGATCCGCTCGTTGACCGGCCTGCTCGACGAGTGGATGCCGATCATCGCCGGCAGCGAGATCAACGACGACCCCTACGAGCCGGTGTCGAAGCACGCCCGAGAGCTGGTCGACGAGATGGGCGACGAGGCGCCGATCGACTGGGTCCACCGCGATCACCGCTTCGGCGAGAAGCTCGCGACGCCCGACACGTCGATCGCCGACCTGATCGGCGAGGTCGACCCGATCAAGGTCGCCGAGGGCCGCTACCTCTCCGACGAGCTGACGCTCCACTACGGGCTCGTGCCGCGCACCAACCGCGGCGTCTTCGCGATCAACGAGCTGCCCGACCTCGCCGAGCGGATCCAGGTCGGCCTGCTCAACGTGCTCGAAGAGCGCGACGTGCAGATCCGCGGCTACAAGATCCGGCTGCCGCTCGACGTGATGCTGGTCGCCTCGGCCAACCCCGAGGACTACACCAACCGCGGTCGCATCATCACGCCGCTCAAGGACCGGTTCGGCTCGCAGATCCGCACGCACTACCCGCTCGACGCCGAGCTCGAGTACGAGATCATGCAGCAGGAGGCGCGTCCACTGTCGGTCGGCGAGACCGCCGGCGTCGCTGTGCCCGAGTACCTCGGCGAGGTCGTCGCCACGTTCAGCCAGCTCGCGCGGGCGAGCAGCCACGTCAACCAGCGCAGCGGCGTGAGCGTCCGCCTCAGCGTGTCGAACTACGAGGCGCTGGCGGCCAACGCGCTGCGGCGCGGGCTGCGGGCCGGCGAGCACGCGATCGTGGCCCGGGTCGACGACCTCGACGCGCTCGCCGCCAGCTCGATCGGCAAGATCGAGATCGAGGCGTTGGAAGACGGCCGCGAGGGTGCGATCTTCGACAACCTCGTGAAGGGCGCGGTGCTGACGGTCTTCAAGGAGCGCGTCGACCCGTCCTTCACGACGCCCATCGTCGACGCCTTCGAGGAGGACGGTCTGGTCGTCCACACCGGCGAGGACCTCACCAGCGCCGAGCTCGCCAACCTCGTCCAGCAGATCCCGGCGCTGGCGGCGCCGGTCGCCGCGCTGGCCGGTGGCGAGGAGTCCGAGGCCGCGGTCGCCGCCGCCGCCGAGTTCGTCCTCGAAGGCCTGCACCTCTCCAAGCGCTTGAACAAGGACGAGTCCGGCGCCAGCGCGACCTACCGGGGGCGCCTCTAGGCGGGCGCGGTACGGTTCGATCATGGCACCGCGGTTCACGTACTCACGGTGGGACGGGACGCAGCGCGGGTTCGACCTCGACGCCGACCTGCTGTTCGACCAGCTGACCGACGAGCTGCTCTACCACGGCGACGTCAACGCCGCGCTGCGGCGGATGATGCAGGAGGGCATGCGCGACGCCGACGGCAACCCCCTCGACGGCCTGCGCGACATGCTCGACCGGCTCCGGCAGGAGCGTCAGGACCGGCTCGAGCGCCACGACCTCGGCGGCGTCTACGACGAGATCTCGCGCGAGCTCGACGACATCGTCGACGAGGAGCGGCACGCGATCGAGAACGCCGTCCGCGCCGCCGAGACCAGCGGCGACGAGCGGCGCTCCGAGGCCGCCCGCAACACCGCCGCCGAGCGCAACATGCGCCTCGACATGATGCCGAGCGACCTCGCCGGCAAGGTGCGCGAGCTCGGCTCGTACGACTTCGAGTCCGCCGAGGCGCAGCAGCGCTTCGAGCAGATGATGGACCGCCTGCGCGACCAGCTGATGCAACAGGCCGTCGACCAGCTGAGCGACGGCATGCAGAACATGTCACCCCAGGACATGCAGCGCATGAAGGACATGCTGGCGGCGCTGAACGAGATGCTCGAGAAGCACCAGCGCGGCGAGGACCCCGGCTTCGAGCAGTTCATGGACGAGTTCGGCGACTTCTTCCCCGAGAACCCCGAGAGCGTCGAGGAGCTGCTCGAGCAGATGGCCCGGCGAATGGCCGCGATGCAGGCGATGCTCAACTCGATGACGCCCGAACAGCGGGCCCAGATGCAGCAGCTCGCCGAGCAGCTGATGGAGGACATGGACCTGCAGTGGCAGATGGACCAGCTCGGTTCGAACCTGCAGCAGATGTTCCCGCAGATGAACTGGGGCCAGTCGTACGACTTCGAGGGTCAGGACCCGATGGGGATGGCGCAGGCCATGCAGGCGATGGCCGACCTGGGCGACCTCGACCAGCTCGAGCACCTCCTCCAGAACGCCACCAACCCGGGGGCGCTGGCCGAGGCCGACATGGATCGCGTCCGCGACCTGCTCGGCGACGACGCCGCCCGGGCGCTCGAGCGGCTCAGCCAGCTGACGAAGATGCTCGAAGAGGCGGGCCTGATCGAGAACAAGGAGGGCCGCCTCGAGCTGACGCCGCGCGGCCTGCGGGCGATCGGCTCGAACGCGCTGCGCGATCTGTTCACGAAGCTGACCAAGGACCACGTCGGTCAGCACGAGCTGCACCAGCACGGGCAGGGCCACGAGCGCACGTATCAGACCAAGCCGTACGAGTTCGGCGACCCGTTCCAGCTCGACCTCCACCGCACGATCCGCAACGCGCTCCGGCGCGCCGGCGCGGGTACTCCCGTCGAGCTCCAGCCCGACGACTTCGAGATCGAACGCACCGAGCACCTGACCCGCTCGTCGACCGTGCTGATGCTCGACCTGTCGATGTCGATGCCGATGCGCGACAACTTCCTGCCGGCGAAGAAGGTCGCGATGGCGCTCCACCACCTGATCTCGTCGCAGTTCCCGCGCGACTACCTCGGGCTGGTCGGCTTCAGCGAGACGGCGCGCGTCATCACCGCCGAACAGCTCCCCGAGGTGTCGTGGGACTTCGTGTACGGCACGAACATGCACCACGGGTTCACGCTCGCCCGCCAGCTCCTGGCGAAGCAGACCGGCGCGAAGCAGATCATCATGATCACCGACGGCGAGCCGACCGCACACATCACGCCCCACGGCGACGTGTACTTCAATTACCCACCGGTCCGCGAGACGGTCGAGGCGACGCTGCGGGAGGTGGTCCGTTGCACGCGCGAGCAGATCCGCATCAACACGTTCGTGCTCGACGCCACCAGCGCGCTGACGGCGTTCATCGAGCGGTTGACGCAGATCAACGGGGGTCGGGCGTTCTACACCACCAACGAGGCGCTCGGCGACTACGTGCTCGTCGACTTCCTCGAGCACCGGCGCCGGATGACCCGGCGGCGCGCCGGCTGACGCACGCGCACTCACCTGACCACGCTCCGTGGTCGCCGACCACAACGCTTCCCGGCGGGATCACGAACCGCGCGATCGCCCTGCTCAGAGCATTCGCGAAATGCACCCTTGCGGGAAGCGGGTATGGTATGCGAGAATCACACGAATGTAACTACAGCGTCGTCACCATGGTGCCG
>NZ_JASJCS010000069.1 GCF_030065885.1 Ilumatobacter sp.
GACGGCCTGTCGATCGGTGGCAACCACCTGATCCACGCGCTGCGCCGCAACGTCAACCTCAAGATCCTGCTGTTCAACAACCGCATCTACGGGCTGACGAAGGGCCAGTTCTCACCGACGTCCGAGCTCGGGAAGGTCACCAAGTCGACACCGTTCGGGTCGATCGACCCGCCGTTCAACCCGCTGTCGGTGGCCCTCGGCGCCGAGGCGAGCTTCGTGGCCCGCACCCACGACCTCGACCGCAAGCACATGATGGAGATCTTCCGCGCCGCCCACGACCACCAGGGCGCATCGTTCGTCGAGATCTACCAGAACTGCAACGTGTTCAACGACGGCCAGTTCAACGACGTCACCAAGCGCACCGTCCGCGACGAGATGATGATCGACCTCGTGCACGGCGAGCCGATCATCTTCGGCGCCGACCGTCAGCGCGGCGTGATGATGGGCGGCGACGGCTATCTGCGCCTCGTCGAGATCGCCGACGTCGGTGCGGACCGGATCCTCGTGCACGACGCGCACAACCGGTTCCCGTCGCTCGCTGCAGCGCTCGCGCGGCTCAACACCGACGACCACTCCCCGACGCCGTTCGGCATCTTCCGCGACGTGCAACGCCAGGAGTACACCTCGGCGGTCAGCGCACAGCTCGCCGAGGCCTCCGAGAGCAAGGGCCCTGGCGATCTCGACGCCCTGCTCCGCAGCAACGGCACCTGGGTCGTCGACGAGTAGTCGCGAGATGTCGCGAGATGTGCCTGACACATCTCGCGACTCAAGTCAGGTCGATGAGGCCGGCCGTGGTGGGCTCGAACCCGCAAGCGCCGAAGTAGAAGGGCCGGAGGTGCTCGTCGAAGTCGACGTGCAGCCACTCGCAGCCGGCGGCCTGCGTACGCGTCCGGACCTCCCCGACGAGTGCGACGCCGATCCCCGACCGTTGATGACGGGGGTCGACCATCAGGTCCTGCAGCCAGGCATGGACGAAGCCGTCGGTCACGACGTTGACGAAACCTGCGAGGGTGTCGTCGCCGAGACGAGCCGTCACCCACCCGAGGCTGTGCTGCTCGGTCTGTGAGACCCAGTCCCACTCGTCGTCGGCGAAGACGCCCGTGTCGAACGCGTCGGCGTGAAGGCGGTTGACCTCGGCGTTGGTGAACGCACCTCGCCAGTCGATGTGCGGCTCCGGAGACTCCATGCGCTCCGAAACGTAGCCGCACCGACAACCCGGCGCGGACGGGTTCAGGCCGGCCTCAGGCGGAACAGCGGCAGCCGCTCGGCCGCGGTCTCGAGGTCGTCGACGAGCGAGACTCCGATTCGCTTGCCGAGCACCTTCGCGGCCCGCGCGTGATCTCGGCGGTACCGCTCGAACACCTCGACCGCGTCGTCGTGGCCGAGCCGGTCGGCCTTCGCCTGCGTGCGCGTCCGGCCCCGCGTGATCCACACATCGGGCGTCGCCATCACGTTGCGGCACCACTGCGACCCCTCACCGAAGCCACTCGCGATGACGGGCCCGTCGTCGCCCGACTCGAGTACTTCGAGCACGGTGCGACGCTGCAGCCCGCTCTTCCTGCCCGTGTGTTCGAGCAGGAGGAACCGGCCGCCCAGCAGACCGCCGAACCCGATCCGGTAGAGCCCGATCGGCGCTCGGAAGAACAGACGTTGCACTCGATTCATGCGCCCATCATCCGCCGCTGCAGCCGTCGGTTCCACGGCCGATGGTCACTTCCGCACGCCGGACCGGTCGTGCACCATCGCCACCACGTCGGTCGACGAGCGCTTGACTGGAGAGATCGAACACCTCGACGACGACTCCGACCTCGATACCGACCGGCTGGCGGTGTGTGCCTACTGGCGGTGCGCCGAGCTCTTCGAGCGACGCACGGCGAACCAGCGGTACTGCCGGAAGGCCTGTCGCCGCCGCCAGAACAAGTGGCTGCGCGCGCAGGAACGTCGACGGTCGCGAGCCGGTGCGAGCGGCCGCTAGCGGGGCCCCACAGGAACGTGCCGGCCGGGCCGCGCCGCCGGTGACGCCCGACCGTCGCCTGGCCCCGGGGAGTCGGGCCCTTGTCCCCTATGGACGGCTCCGACCCATCGCGCAGGATGGGGCAACGGGCGAGCCAGCGAGGGCACATGACGGACACAGCACCACGAACGGAAGCGAGCCACCCCTCGGGCGACGACCGCTTCGAGCTGGTCGACAAGCACCTCAAGCGCGGCCGCTACGCCCAGGACCAGCTGATCGAGACGCTGCACGTCGCCCAGGACGTGTTCGGGTTCCTCTCCGAGGACGTGCTGATGTACGTCGCTCGGGCGCTGCGGCTCCCGCCGAGCATGGTCTACGGCGTCGCCACGTTCTACCAGCTGTTCACGTTCGACCCGCCCGGCGACCACTCCTGCACCGTGTGCACGGGTACGGCGTGCTTCGTCAAGGGCGCCGACGAGATCGTCGCCGGCGTCTCGAGTGCCCACGACGTCCCGTCGGGCCAGACGTCGGCGGATGGCCGTCTCACCCTGAAGACCGCACGTTGCCTCGGCTCGTGCGGATTGGCCCCGGTCGTGGTCCTCGACGGCGAGGTGCTCGGCCACCAGACCGCTGAATCGACGCTCGAGGGAGTCGCCCTGGCACTCGACACCGAGGGCGCCGGCTGATGGCCACACCGATCGACCTCCACGAGGTCGCCGAACGCGAACGCGAAGAGCGGTTCCGCACGCCGTGGCGGGTCAAGGCGTGCAACAGCACCGCCTGCGCGTCCGCCGGGGCCGGCGCTGCACTCAAGGCCATGCAGGCTCTCGCCGACGACGAGCTCCCTCTCGACGTCACGGTGATCCCCACGGGCTGTATGGGCTTGTGCAGCGCCGGCCCGCTCATGCGCATGATGCGCCGGGGCGGCGGCGAGCACGACTACCAGCGCGTCACCCCCGAGACCGCCGTCGAGATCGTCCGGAGCCACGTCGAACGCAACGAGACGATGCCCGAGCACCTGCTCGACACCACGATGCCGTTCTTCACCCGCCAGGAGCGCGTGGTGCTGACCAACGGTGGCGTGATCGACCCCGACCGGATCGAGTCGTACGTCGCACACGGCGGTTACGCCGCGCTCGAGAAGGCACTCACCACGATGACGCCCGAGGACGTCGTCGAACAGGTCCGGCTCTCGCGCATCCGGGGCCGCGGCGGCGCCGGCTATCCGACCGCCAGCAAGTGGTCGCTCCTCGCTGCCGCACCCGGTGACACCAAGTACGTCGTCGCCAACGGCGACGAGGGCGACCCTGGCGCGTACATGGACCGCACGATCATGGAGGACGATCCACATCGGCTCATCGAGGGGATCGCGCTCGCCGCGTACGCCACCGGAGCCGACCATGCGTACATCTACGTGCGGGCCGAGTACCCACGCGCCGTCGAGCGCCTCGACCGTGCGATCCGGGTCGCCCGCCGGAACCGACTCCTCGGCCGCCGCATCCTCGACACCGACTTCGACCTGACCGTCGAGGTGCGCATCGGTGCCGGGGCCTTCGTCTGCGGCGAGGAGACCGCGTTGCTGGCCTCGATCGAGGGGCGGCGCGGCACGCCACGGCTCCGACCGCCGTATCCCACCGAGCACGGCCTGTGGGGCCACCCGACGATGATCAACAACGTCGAGACGCTCGCCAACATCGCACCGATCGTCGGTCGCGGCGGCGAGTGGTTCGCCTCGCTCGGGACCGAGCAGAGCACCGGCACGAAGGTCTTCGCACTCGCCGGCGACATCGTCAACACCGGCCTGATCGAGGTGCCGATGGGAACGACACTGCGGGAGATCGTCGAGGACATCGGCGGTGGCATCGCGGACGGTGGCACGTTCAAGGCGGCGCAGACCGGCGGACCCTCGGGCGGGTGCATCCCGGCCGAGTTCCTCGACACACCGGTCGACTACGACAGCCTCCGCGAGCTCGGTTCGATCATGGGGTCGGGCGGGCTGATCGTCATGAACGACGAGCAGCGGATGCCGGATGTCGCCCGCTTCTTCATGGAGTTCTCGATGGACGAGAGCTGTGGCAAGTGCACGCCGTGCCGCGCCGGCACGGTGCAGATGCACAACCTGCTCCAGCGGATGACCGACGGACGCGGCACCAAGCAGGACCTGCGCGATCTCGAGCACCTGTGTGCTGTCGTCCGCGACACGAGCCTCTGCGGGCTCGGCCAGGCGGCGCCGAACCCGGTGCTCAGCACGATCCACTACTTCCGCCACGAGTACGACGACCTGCTCGACCGACACCCGTCCGAGCCGCAGGCCACGGAGTCGAGCGATGCCTGACCGCCGGCCGACGGTCACGGTCAGCTTCGACGGTGTGGAGGTCGAGGCCTACGCCGACGAGTCGATCCTCCAGTGCGCACGCCGCAACAGCGTCGACATCCCGTCGTTGTGCTTCCTCGAGGGCCTGTCGGTCTGGGGCGGGTGCCGGCTCTGCGTCGTCGAGGTCGCGGAGGACCTGCGCCTCCGTCCGGCGTGCGCCACGGCGGTCGTCGCCGACATGGAGGTGAAGACGGAGACCCCGCGGTTGCGCGCGTATCGCAAGTCGATCCTCGAGCTGCTGTTCGCCGAGGGCAACCACGTCTGCGCCGTCTGCGTCTCGAACGGCAACTGCGAGCTGCAGGACATGGCGGTCCGCTGCGGCATGGACCACGTTCGTTACGACCTGCAGTCGCCGGCGCGGCAGATCGACGCCAGCCACCCGAAGTACACGTTCGACCCGAACCGGTGCATCCTGTGCACGCGCTGCGTCCGGGTCTGCGACGAGATCGAGGGTGCCCACGTCTGGGACATCGGCGCCCGCGGCGAGCAGGCCGAGCTGGTCACCGAGCTCAACAGGCCCTGGGGTGAGAGCACGTCGTGCACGTGGTGCGGCAAGTGCGTCGCCGTCTGCCCGACCGGCTCGCTCGCCTACCAGGGCACTGCCGTCGGCGAGATGCAGCACGACCCCGACATGATCGCCCGCCTCGCGGCCGCTCGGCAGCACGGCGAGTGGAACGCACCCGACGAGAGCGGGCGCCGATGAGCCGTCCCCGACTCGCCACCGTGTGGCTCGGCGGATGCTCGGGCTGCCACATGTCGTTCCTCGACATGGACGAGTGGCTGTTCGACCTCGCCGCGGCGGCCGACGTCGTGTACAGCCCGATCGCCGACGTGAAGGCGTTCCCGGGCGACGTCGACGTCACGCTCGTCGAAGGGGCCGTCGCCAACGAGGACAACGAGGAGCTCGCACGGCAGGTCCGAGCGAACTCGCGGCTCGTCATCTCGTTCGGCGACTGCGCCGTCTCCGGCAACGTCACCGCGATGCGCAACCCGCTCGGCGATCCGCTCGCGATCCTCGAGCGGATCTACGTCGAGGCCCCCGAGCGAGACGCCCAGGTCCCGGCTGCCGACGGCATCGTGCCGCCGTTGCTGCCGCAGGTGCGGCCGCTCCACAAGGTCATCCCCGTCGACGCCTACCTGCCGGGGTGTCCCCCGCCGGCCGACCGGATCCGGGCCGCGATCGAGGCGTTGCTCGAAGGCTCTCTGCCACCCAATCGGGGCGAGGCGATCCGGTTCGGGTGAGAGGAGACGAGATGGCGACGCGCGAGACCGTGATGATCGACCCGGTGACCCGGATCGAGGGCCACGCCAAGATCACGATCGGGCTCGACGAGGACGGCCAGGTCGACTCGGCCCGGTTCCACGTGACCGAGTTCCGCGGGTTCGAGGCCTTCTGCCGGGGCCGCCCGGTGTGGGAGATGCCCAGCCTCACCGCCCGAACATGCGGGATCTGTCCGGTCAGCCATCTGCTGGCGTCGGCGAAGGCCGGCGACGCCGTGATGGGCGTCCGGATCCCGACACCGGGCGCGATGCTGCGCCGCGTCGCCAACCTCGGCCAGATCATCCAGAGCCACGCGCTCAGCTTCTTCCACCTCAGCTCGCCCGACTTCCTGCTGGGTTGGGACGCCGACCCAGCGGCGCGCAACGTGTTCGGACTGATCGGCGCCGAGCCCGAGCTCGCCCGGCGCGGCATCCGGCTGCGGAGCTTCGGCCAGTCGGTGATCGAGGCGATCGCCGGCCGGAAGGTGCACTCGCCCGGCATCGTGCCTGGCGGCATCGCCCACCCGATGACGACCGACACCCGCGACCGCCTGCTCGCCGCGCTCGACGAGGCGCAGCAGACCGCCGAGCAGACGCTCGAGCTCTTCATCGGGATGCTCGACCGCTTCGAGCGTGAGGTCCGTGCGTTCGGATCGTTCCCCAGCCTGCACCTCGGGCTCGCCAACGCCGACGGCGTGTGGGAGACCTACGACGGCCACCTCCGGTTCGTCGGCGCCGACGGCGAGGTGGTCGCCGACGACATCGAACCGGCGGACTACCGCGAGTACATCGGCGAGGCCGCCCGTCACGACTCGTACCTCAAGTCGCCCTACTTCAAGCCGCTGGTCGGCGACGACGGTCCGGTCGAGCGCGGGATCTACCGCGTCGGTCCGCTGGCACGCCTCAACGTGTGCACCACGATGGGCTCGCCGCTGGCCGACGAAGCGCTCACCGCGTACCGCGAGCTCGCCGGCGGCGTCGCCAACTCGTCGTTCTTCTACCACTACGCACGGTTGATCGAGATCCTCGCCTGCACCGAGCAGATGCGCGGCTTCCTCACCGACGAGCGGCTGCTCGACCCGATGGTCCGGGCCACCGCCGGCATCAACCACCGCCGGGCCGTGGGCGCATCCGAGGCGCCCCGGGGCACGCTGTTCCACGAGTACCACGTCGACGAGCACGGGCTGCTCGAGGACGTGAACATGATCATCGCCACCGGGCAGAACAACCTGGGGATGAACGAGACCGTCCTGCAGATCGCTCGGGAGTGGATCGACGGGCGCGACATCCCCGAGCCCGTGCTCAATCGGGTCGAGGCCGGCATCCGGGCCTACGACCCGTGCCTCAGCTGCTCGACGCACGCGCTCGGGCAGATGCCGCTGGCGGTCGCCCTCGTCGATCACCGCGGGACGACGGTCGCCGAGAGGCGTCGAGGATGATCATGCCGTCGACACTGGTCATCGGGTGCGGCAACGATCTTCGATCCGATGATCGCGCCGGCCGGGTCGTCGCCGAGCGCGTCCGCGCCCTCCGGCTGCCCGGTGTCAGCGTCCTGTCGGTGACCCAGCTGACCCCCGAGCTCACGCTCGACATCGCAGGCGCCCATCACGTGGTCTTCGTCGACGCCAGTGTCGACGTCGACACGACCACGCTCACGCCGATCGTGCCCGAGCCCGTCGACCCCGGGGCGACGAGCCATCACTCGACGCCGTGGGGCCTGATGAGCCTCACCTCGACGATCGGCAAGCCGCCGGAACGCGCCCACGTCGTGTCGGTGCCGGTCACCGACCTCGGCGTCGGCCTCGGCCTCTCACCGCGGGCGGTGAGCGGCGTCGCCGAGGCCGTCGAGATCATCCGGGCACTGGTCGAGGCCCGCTGAGACCGGCGACAGCACCCAACCCTCTTCGGCGACGACGACCGAGGGGTCGACGCAGGTCGGGGCGAACCAGCCGGCGAGCGCACCTCGTCGGTCGGCGCGACGCAGCGTCGCAGCCGTGGCGGACACCTGCCGCGCGTCCTTGACCGGCCCGGCCTCGCCGTCTCCGGCACCGAAGAGCGTCGGCCACACCTCGGCGATCACCACCGACCCGCCCGCCGTGGCGGGAGGCGCCAGCCCCGTCGTGAACGGCCACACCTCGACTCGGTCGCCGAGATCGGCCCGAAGCCGCTCGAGCATCGGCAGCACGGTGAGGGTCTGGCCACCGACGCTGCCGGCTCCCAGCAACTGCCAGACGGACTTCGGGTGCCACCCGCACCTGCGGAGCTCACGTTCGGTCGTCCGGAACTCGGCAACCGGGAAGGACACCGGCTTCGTCGGGCTCAGGCACTCACCGGCCTGCGCCGGCGGGCATCCCCAGAACGGGCCCTCGCCGACGACACGACGGTTGAGCCGGGCCGCGACCTCGAACCTGTTGTTGCCGTTGCGTTCGTCGTCGGTGACGAGATCGGCGATCTCACGCCACGCCGCGCTCCACGGCGGACCGTCCCAACCCAGCAGGGTCGCTGACCCGGCGGGGAGCCCGAGCGTCGCATCGATCGCCAGGAGGACGCGGCTGCCTGCGTGCTCGTCGAGCACCGCTCGAACGCCGCGCTCGGCGACGGCCCGCGTCGGCGGATTGTCGGTTGCTGCCTCGTCGTCGTTCTCACGGTGGGCCGTGGCGATCCAGATCGAGTTCTCACCGGTGACCGGTCTCGAGCTGGCGCTCCAGTCGACGACGACGTAGACGTCGAACAGCGTCACACCACGACGAGCGCCACGGCGCCGAAGTGGAGCATCGCCGCCAGCACGGTGAAGCCGTGCCACACCTCGTGATAGCCGAACACCCTCGGCCAGGGGTCGGGTCGGCGCAGCAGGAGCACGGGGAACCCGACCGTGTAGGCAACTCCGCCGGCCACGATCAGGGCGAGCTGGAGCGGGCTGAGATGCGACGCCAGGACCGGCGTGGCGACGAGCGCCGCCCATCCGGTGATGGGGTAGAGCGCGTAGGCCAACCACTGCAGTCGCTGGATGTGGACCAGCTTGATGACCATGCCGAGCACGCCGAGACCGCCGACCACGGCCAGCAGTGGGATGCCCCAGGCCAGCGGCAGGGCGACCAGGCAGATCGGGACGTAGGTGCCGGCGATCAGGAGGTAGATCATCGAGTGATCGAGCCGCTGCATCACCCGGCGGGTCCGTTCGGACCGAGCGAGCCGGTGGTAGGCGGCCGACGTGCCGAACACCGCGAGCAGCGTGCCGATGTAGATCGACGCCGCGGTCGTCCCCGACGCCCCCGTGGCGAAGATGATGAGCAGGACGCCCGCCGGGATCGCCGCCACGAACGCCCAGCTGTGCAGCACACCCCGCCACACCGGCTTGGCGAGCATCGAGGCGTCCATGGGGTTGACCGTACCGCCCCGAGGACACCCGGCGCCCGCGGAAACCCGAGATTCGCGTGCGGTCAGGAGCCGGCGGCGGGGTCGGCGCCCGGCCGCCTCGACCAGACGCCCACCAGCACGGATGATGCGACGACGATCATGAAGGGCTCGTACGGCAGCCGGTACCGGTAGTTGCCGTAGTAGAGGAAGCCGTAGAGGAACAGCGCCGTCAGGAACGACGTGGCGACGAGACGCCCGATCGGTTGCCGCCAGAACGGGCGCCCGAGGGTGACGACCCCGAGCAGCGTGAGGGTGAGCAGCGCGAAGTACGCCGCATCGGCGATCACCCCGATCCGCTCGACGTTGATCGCCGAGATCGGCGGGACGTCGGGGTCGTTGTTGACCCAATCGAGCGCGTACGAGTCGCCGCGGTTGAGGTGGATGATCTTCAACGGGATCAGTTCGAGCTCGCGGACCGGATTCTCGATCATGAACTCGAAGGCGTCGTTGCGGAGCGCCGCGACCGACTCGAGTTCCCACTCGGGCGCCTCGGGACCGAACCGGTCGAAGTACTCGGGCGGCGGGTAGACCTGGCCCCCGGTCGCCGCATCGTTGTGACCGCTCCAGAGCGTCTGGCTCGCGTTGGTGGCCACCGGTACGAACGCGTCCATCACGATCGCGTTGCGGATGGTCCACGGCGACATCACCACCACGGCCGCGGCGGCGACGACCGAGATCCGTTTCAGCAGGTCGACGCGGGAGAAGTCGCGCCAGAACAACACGATCGGGAGCAGCCCCCACGTGAGCGCTTCGCCGCGGACCAATGCACCGAGTCCCATGACGGCACCGATCGCCGCCATCCAGCCCCACGTGGGGCGGGCGAACGCGAGCACGAGGAAGAACCCGACGAACACCGCGGTGAAGAGCGTCTCGGTGACGAGCACGTCGGTCCAGAGGATCGGACCGGGCATCACCGTGAGGATGGTGCCGGCGACGATCGCGGTGCGTCGGTCGAGCGTGCGCTCGACCAACAGCATCAAGAGCACGACGGTGACCGCCCCGGTGAGCGCGTTGAAGAGCTCGCCGACGAGCGGATCGACACCGAACAGCCAGTAGAGACCGCCGAGCACCACGCTGTAGGCGGGAGGCCATCGTGCCGAGGGGCCTTCGACGCCGAGTGCCTCGAAGCCGTCGCCGCGGCTGATCGACTCGCCGTGGCCGTGATAGAAGAGCGCGTCGGTGAACGGGAAGCCCGTTCGCTCGACCCACAGCACCCAGCAGACACGGAGCACGAGCGCCAGGGAGAACAGCGCGGCGTGCGGGAACCATCGCCACGCCAGCATGGACGCGAGCCACGCAGGAACAGTGCGACTCCTGGCGGCCACGCCGGCAGTGTAGATCGTCAGGCTCGGATCGCAGTCGCCACCAGCGCGAGCACGTCGTCGCCGTACTGCTCGAGCTTGGCGGGGCCGACACCCTTGACCCTCGCCAGCTCGTCGAGGTCGGCCGGGAGCGCGGTGGCGATGGCGGCGAGGGTCTTGTCGTCGAACACCGTGTAGGCCGGCTTGCCGTCGCGGGCGCGATCGCGGAAGCTCCGCAGCCGGTCGAACACGACCGCACTCGCCTCGTCGACCTCCCCCGGTCGT
Organism: Ilumatobacter sp.; assembly: GCF_030065885.1. Classification (GTDB taxonomy): domain Bacteria; phylum Actinomycetota; class Acidimicrobiia; order Acidimicrobiales; family Ilumatobacteraceae; genus Ilumatobacter. The sequence goes on from NZ_JASJCS010000069.1 coordinate 10,592, forward strand.
GGGCCGAGTCGGCCGCGCTGGCGGCCCGATGTGACGACCTTCTCGCCGATCGCGAACCGTCGCTGCGCGTCGCCGTGCTCGGCCACGGCGGCCTCGGGCTCGAGCTCGGTGATCCGCCACTCCTGACCCTGATCGACGAGCACCAGCCCCGGCACCGCCATCACCCGCTCGCGGTCGAGGAGCGGGTGGTCTGACGCCGCTGCCTGGCGCCGCGCGGATGCGGCGCGGAGGGGCGGTGCGGGTCGCACGGGTTCGGGCGGGTGCTCGGGCGGCTCGGTGACGAGCTCGGCGACGAACGGGCTCGGCTCGTGGCCGCTCACGACGGTCACGGACGTGGACGCACGTGTGATCGCGACGTGGAACAGCCGTCGTTCCTCCTCGACGTCGTCGGAGAGCCGATGGGGGTACTGCTCGCGGTCGGCGAGGTGGACCACCACGTGCGGCCATTCCTGGCCCTTCACGCGGTGGACCGTGGCGAGCGAGACGCCTGCCGGGTCGCGGCCGACCGAGAGGTGCTCGCGCAGCCAGCGTTCGAAGCCGGTTCGTTCGTCGTGTTGCCGTGCCAGCTGGCGGAGTGCCAGGAGGTCGTCGCCCTGCGCCGAGCGGTTCATCCCCCGGCGGCTGTGATCGAGCGTGGCGACGGCGCCGCCGAGGCCGACCTCGTCGACGAGCACGTCGAGCAGGCGTGCGGTGGTGGCTCCGGCGGTGAGCATGGCCTGGAGGCGGGCGATGTCGCCGGCGAACTCTCGCACCCGGTCGGCATCGCGTTCGTTGGTCAGGCGGTCGGCGAGCCGGAGCAGCGCCTCGGTGTCGCGTTGCTCGCCGACCCAATCGGCGATCCGGGGGTGGAGCGACCTCGACGGACGACGCAGCGCCTCGCGCAGATCGTCCGGCGCGAAGGGGCGGCCGGATGCGAGGCGCACCCACGCCAGCGCCGCGCGGATGGCCGTTCGTTCGACGAACTCGGTGCCGACGCCGCCGGCGATCGGAACGCCGGCGACGCTCAGCGCCACCTGCACCGGTGCGATGGTGGCGTTCACTCGGGTCAGCACGGCGACGTCGGCGGGACGGGCACCACGCGCCAGCGCGCCGGCCACGGCATCGACCGACTGCGCCACCGGGTCGTCCGACGACGAGGCCGACCACCCGCCGGCCTGGGGCGAGGCGGCCCGAATGGTCTTGTCGACCCGCCGGCGGTTGTGACGCAGTAGCCGGTCGGCCACCTCGACGACACCGGCCGGGCACCGGTAGTTGACCTCGAGCGGGTGGTCGCCGGCGCCCGGGAACCATCGATCGAAGTCGATCAGCCAGCCGGGGTCGGCGCCGTTGTAGCCGTAGATCGTCTGGTCATCGTCGCCGACGCCGAACACCGCGCCGCCGGGCGCCGCCAGCAGCCGGATCATCAGCAGGTGGGCCGGTGTCAGGTCCTGGAACTCGTCGACGAGCAGGACGCGGCAGACGCGCTGGGCCGCCGCGCGTGCAGCCGGCTGGGTGAGCAGCACGTGCAGGGCTCGGTGGATCTGACCGTCGAAGTCGACCATGCCCTCGCGCTCGAGCGCGTCGAGATAGTGGGGGTACACGTCGGGCAGCCCGTCGACGTCGCCGCCGTAGCGGGCCTCGACCTCGACGGGGTCGACGAGGCCGAGCCTGACGAGGCTCAGCGCGTCGATCCAGGGGGCGATCGGATCGACGTTCCGTCGGCGTGGCACGGTGACGAATCGCTGGAGCACACGTCGCACGTCGGGCTCGTCGATCGTGCGCCACCGGCGCGGCTGCTCGCCGAACGGCGACGTGCCGTTGACGATGGCCAGCGCGATCGAGTTGAGCGTGCGGACCTGCAGGCCGGGGAGGTCGGCGGTGCGCTCGCGCATCTCCTCCTGCGCGCGTTTGTTGAACGCCACCAGGCTGACGGCGCCGGCGGGCAGACGCCACGCCGTCAGGAGGTGCCGCGCACGTTCGGTGAGCACCCGCGTCTTGCCCGACCCGGCCGGTGCGATGATGCGTGCGGCCGCCCCGGCGTGCGTGACCGCAGCGAGCTGGTCGTCCGCGAGCGCCGAGCCGGTGGTGTTGTCGAGCGCCGTCGCGAGCCGGCCGTGCTCGACCTGGACCGCCGCCACGACGGGCACACCGTCGATCGGCTGGTGATGGCGCAACGGCCCGCCGGCGAGCCAGACCGGGCCGACGCCGTCGACGACGACGTCACCGGGGCCGTCACCGACGTCGACGGAGGCGCCGAGCGCGACGGCGCGGTCGACGAGCGCCCACGCCGCGTGGCCACGCGCGTCGATCGAGTTCGACCAGACGAGATGGTGCAGCTCGTCGAGGTCGAACGCGAACCCCACGCCGACCTCGTGGATCGGCCGTGTGTCGGTCGAGGCGGGTGGTCGGCCGATGTCGACCGCCAGCTCGATGACGAGCGACATCGCCGCGTGGGCAGCAGTACGGAGCACGTCGAGCGTCGGCGTGGGCTCGGCGAGCGTGGCGGCGTCGATCGTCACCCGATCGCAGCCGTCCCACGCGTCGGGGGCAGCGGCACCCGGCGCGACGACCACGTTGCGGCCCAGCACGGATGGACCGCGGCGCAGCGACGCAGCGGCTCGAGCCGGCGGCGCGGCTGTGCGACGGTGCGCCGGGGCAGGCTCCTCGCCCAGGGAGACGGTGGACGGCGCCTCGGCCACCGGGGCTGCCTGTTCGGCGCCCTGTTCGGCGCGCTGTTCGGCGCCGTGACGCTCGGACCAGCACCGGCGGACGTCCACAGGGCGCTCGTGCTCCCCACCGCAGTACACGCAGGCGATCACCCGGTCGACCCTAGCGACGGGGTGCTGCGGAGACGGGGTGCCCGCGCGGGCGTTCTTGACGAATCCGGCACTCAAGACGGACGGGCCGGGAGCCGACAGGTAGGTGGACGTCCTTCACATGACGGTTCCATGACGGTCTACGTTACGATTCGGTGACGAACGAGTTGGGGCGAGGAAACGGATGCTTCGAAACCTGGTGCTCGGTGGTGTGATCGCGGCGACCGGCGTGATCGCCGTCAACGCGCCCGCCGACGTGTCGGCCACCCGTGAGCTCGACGACACGCCGTGGTTCCTCCCCGAGACACCACCACGGTGCACGGTCGAACAGGCCGACTCCGGTGACGTGGCCGGATGCCTGCTGGCGTTCTGGAACGACCCGTCGGAGACGGGCTGGGGTGCGCCTCCGGCACCCGGCGTCGGACCCGGCTGGGAGTGGTCGGGCTATCGCTACAACGAGTCGCCGGCGCTCGCCGACTGGGAGTCGCAACGGATCGGCCAGAACGCCGAAGCCGTCGCCGGGCGTCCGGCCGGCACGTTCGAGACCCACGTCGCCGCGCAGGCGCTGTTCGAGGGGTTCCTCCACGAGATCGATGCGAAGGGGTACCGCGTCCGCGACGCGAGCGGCTACTCGTTCCGGTGCACGAGCGGCAACGGCGGGTGGGACTGCCCGACACGCGACCCGAGCGACCTCTCGCTGCACGCCTACGGACTCGCCGTCGACATGAACGCCGGCACCAACCCGATCCGCCGGTACGACCGCGTCGACGGCCTGACGGCGTGCCAGACCCCGATCCAGACCGACTTGCCGCGCTGGGTCATCCAGACCGCCGAGAAGTGGGGCCTGTACTGGGGCGGCTACGGATGGAGCCGGGGCTGCCAACAGGTCACGACCGAACGCGACTCCGTCTTCCGCGACCCGCCGCACTTCGAGTTCCGCGGCACCGTCGAGCAGGCCAGGGCGATCGCTGCGTTCAACCTCGCCAACGACCCGTCGATCGTCTGCCTGCCGATGATCGACGACGACGGCGACGAGTACGAACAGTGTGACCGCACCGGTCGGCCCGACGCCCGGACCCGGATGGCCGTCGACGTCGAGCCACCGAGCGGCGCCGTCGCGGCGATGATCAACCTGACCGCCGTCGACGCCGACTGGTACGGGTTCCTGACGCTCGAGGACTGTGGGCCGCAGCCGACCGACCGGACCACGTCGGCGCTGTCGTTCGCGCCGACCGATGCGGTGGCCACCATGGCGGTGGTCCCGATCACGGACGAGGGCCGCTTCTGCGTCTACCGATCGACGAGCGTGCACAGCATCGTCGACGTGGTCGGCTACCTCGGCGCCGACGGCGAGCCGCTGTGGTTCGACCCGACCACACCGACCCGGCTGACCGACACCCGCGAGGACCTGGCATGTGACCCGCTGCAGGAGTGCAACGACGGTCCGGTGCCCGAACGGGGCCGCCACGTGGTGCCCGTCGACGACGACCGCTCCCGGATCGCCAACCTGACGATCGTCGAGGCGGCCGGGCCGGGCTTCGCACAGGCCGGACAGTGCGACGGCGTCGGCGCCGACGCCGGCTTCTCGCACCTCAACGTCAACGATGCCGATCCGCGGGCGAACCTCGTCCTGATCGAGGGCGGCACGGCCGGCAGCTGCGTCTTCACGCTCACCCAGTCACACGTGATCGTCGACGAGCTCGGGCGGCTCGATGCCGAGGCGGGCTACGGCTGGGCGCTCCGGCCGGCCACACGCGCCCTCGACACCCGTGAGTGCGCCGAACAGTGGTGCGAGGATCGGCCCGAGGCCGGACAGGTCATCCGGCTGGATCTCGGCGTCGAGGCACCGGGCGCCGCGGTCGGCATCACCGTCACCGACGCCGACGCACCGGGCTACGTCTCGGTCGGGCCCTGCGAGGCCATCGACACGGGCGAGTCGGCACAGACGTCGAACCTGAACCACGACGCCGGCCAGACCGTCACCAACCTCGCGCTCGTCGAGCTCGACGAGGGCGAGATGTGCATCTTCACGCTCGCCTCGGCGCACGTCATCATCGACGTCCAGGCCGAACTGACCACCGAGCAGGGCGTCGGGCTGGCCCCGATCGCCCCCACCCGCTTCCACGACAGCCGAGAGAGTTAGCTACCCGACGGGGACGTGGCGGTCGAAGTACTCGTCGAGTCGGCGGTCGGCGTCGTCGCCGAACAGGATCTCGGCGACCTCGCGCAGGCCCGGTGAGTTGCGGATGTCCTCGTCGGGCACGACGAGGTCGATCTTGGAGCGCCGCCGCATGAAGTCGTCGAGCGTCACGATCATCTCGTGCTCGGCGGCGTTGTGGAGCTCGGCCCGGAGGTAGTCGGCCGACCCCATGATGTCCTCCCCCATCGCAGGGTTGGCCCTGATCGCCTCGAGCAGGTCGAAGGCCCGCCGCCCGTACCGTCGCCACAGCCGGTCGGTCAGCGGCTCGGTGTCGGGCTTGGTGCGCAGCGAGTCGAGCTTCATCAGCTTGGCCTGGCGATAGAACTCCTTGCGGGTGGCCGCCGCCGGTTCGCCGTACCAGTTGGCGAGGTCCTTCTCGAGCGGCACGCCGAGCTCCTCGATCTCGTGCGCGACCTCCTCGCCGACGTTGAGGCAGTCGGTCAGCTTGCCGCCGAAGACCGTGACGACCGCCCGGTCGTCGTCGCGCTCGATCTCGTGCTTGCGGCTGAGCGAGGTCCAATCGACGTCGCGCTGGTCGCCACCGTCGCTCTTCACGACGAGCGGACGCACCCCCGACCGCTCGGCGATGATGTCGCCGGTGGTGAGCGGCGTGTCGAGATCGAGGCGGGCGTTGATCTGCTCGAGCAGGAACGTGCGGTCGTCGTCGTCGACCGCGGTGAACGGCGTCTCGACCCGGGTGTCGGTGGTGCCGATGACCGAGCGCCGGCCCATGGGGATCACGTAGAACAGGCGCTGGGTGTCGTCGAAGAAGGCCAGCACCCGGTCGTGCGTGTTGGTCGTCAGGCGGGGCACCACCAGGTGGATGCCCTTCGAGTAGACGATGCGGTGGTCGGTGCGCAGGTCCCACTGGGCGTTGAGCTCGTCGACGAACGGCCCGGCCGCGTTGACGATGGTGCGCGCCGACGTCGTGAACTCGCGGCCGCCGTCGACGTCGCGGAGCCGTGCGATCCATCTGCCGTCGACGCGTTCGGCCGAGACCAGCTCGACGTAGTTCGAGACCGCGGCGCCGGCCTCGATCGCCGAGCGGACGAACGAGAACACGAAGCGCGAGTCGTTGTCGATCAGGTAGGCGTCCTGGTACTGGATGCCACCACGCACCGTCGCGGTGTCGATCGCCGGCTCCTGCGCCTTGATGCGCTCGGCGTTGAACAGCTTCGGCGGCTTCGTGCCGAACAGGCCGATCATCCAGTACCCGGTGGCCCCGAGCGCGGCGAACCACGGCCGGTACGGCGCCGTCTTGTCGAGGGCGGCGAGGAAGCCGATCTCCTTGATGTTGTCGGGGTACGCCTTCATCAGCCGATTGCGCGAGCGACACAACCCGAACACCAGCGGCAGCTCGTAGTTCTCGAGGTACTTGAAGCCGCCCCACACGAGGTTGGACGACTCCTGGCTGGTGAAGTGACCGAAGTCGCCACGGTCGATGAGGGCGACCGACGCGCCCCGGCCGGCGAGCGCTGCGGCCGAGACCGCGCCGTTGATGCCGGCACCGACGACGAGGACGTCGAACAATCCGTCCTGCATGCGGTCGATGTTCGCCTGTCGGAGGGTCATGTCTCGTAGCGTCGCAGAGCACCACCCACCCTCACAACCGGGACGCCGGGAAACACCGTCAGGATTCACACCCACGATCGCCGTCGGCCAACATGGGCCGATGCGCCTCGTGCCCGTTCTCGCCGCCGCCGTCCTCCTCGCTGCCGCGTGCAGCTCGGACGACGACACCGCGAGCGACGACCGGACCGCGACGACCACGGCTGCGACCACCGAGCCGACGACGGCGGCGACCGAGCCGGCCGCCACCACGACCGCCACGTCAGAACCGACACCGACCACCACCGTGCCGGCGCCCACCACGACGACCACGACCCTGCCCGCCGACCCGTTGCTGGTGGCGACGCAGCTGGGTGCGGTGCGCGGCACCACGTCGGCGGTCGACGGCGTGCGGGCCTTCCTGAACATCCCGTACGCAGAACCGCCGGTCGGGCCCCTGCGGTTCGCTCCACCGGTCACCCGCTCGGCGTGGCCCGACGAGCTCGACGCTTCCGAGTCGGGGGCATCGTGCCCGCAGACCATGGAGGGCATCACCGCCCAGTTCCTCGTCACCCCCGACTGGGACGACGACTGCCTGTCGCTCAGCGTGTGGGCGCCCGACGGCGCCGAGGGCCTGCCGGTGATGGTGTGGTTCCACGGTGGCGGTCTCACCACGGGTTCGGCCCACGAGCCGTACTACATCGGCGACCAGCTGGCGGCGCGCGGCACGGTCGTGGTCAACGTCAACTACCGGCTCGGCGCGTTGGGCTTCCTCGACGGCAACTGGGGGTTCCTCGACCAGGTCGAGGCGCTCGACTGGGTGCAGGACAACATCGCCGGGTTCGGCGGCGACCCCGGCCGGGTCACGATCTTCGGCGAGTCCGCCGGCGGCTTCTCGGTCTGCGCACACCTCGCCACCCCGCAGCCCGGCATCTTCCACCAGGCGATCATCCAGAGCGGCGGCGGGTGCAACCGGCTGCTGTCGCTCGACGACGCGAACGCCGCCACGGCAGAGGTGCTGGCTGCGGTGTCGTGTGCCGACCTCGACTGCCTGCGCGGCCTGCCGACCGAGGATCTGCTGGCGATCCCCTTCAACGCCACGCTGATCAACGACAAGGCGACCCTCGACCGCACCGCGTTCGAGCTCGCGCGGGCCGGCGAGCTCCCCGACCGCCCGACCATGACCGGCTTCAACGCCGACGAGTCGACGCTGTTCACGGTCGGCCTCGACGAACCGACCGACGACCAGCTCGTCGAGCTCGCGGCCGGGTTCGTCGACGATCCCGAGGCGATCGTCGCGCTCTACCCACCGGACGGGTTCGAGACCAACCTCGCCCGGTACCGGGCGCTGTCGACCGATCTCAGCTTCGGCTGCTCGGCGATCGCGTTCGCCGACGCCGCACCCGGCACGTACGTGTACTACCTCTCGTACGTCTCGCCAAGCACACCGTTCGACCTCGGCGCCACGCACGGGGCCGAACTGGCCTACCTGTTCGGCCACCCGGAGGGCCTGACGATCCTCGAGCCGTCGCTCGAGGGCGACGATCAGACCGTGTCCGAGCTCGTCCAGGCGGCGTGGGTCGAGTTCGCCACCACCGGCTCACCCGGCTGGGAGCCCTACGACCGGGCGAGCGGCGGCGGCGTGATGGAGATCGACGGCGGCCTGACCTTCGTCGACACCATCCGCGACGGCCGTTGCGAGGCGCGGCTCGGCTGAGCACGCCTGGGCCCTCGGGGTCCACGAGACCAGCGAGCTGCCCGAGACCCGACGACGGCTCCGCGGTGTCAGACTCGGGCCATGCCCGCGACCACCTGGCCAGCACCGACCGTCGACGCACCCGAGGCGCCCGCCGCACCACGCAGCGAGCGAGTCCGGCGGGCGACCGCAGCGACGATCGTGGCCGGCCTCGCGACCGCCCTGATCGGGCTCGATCGCCCTACGGCGAGCCTCGGAGTGGTCGTGATCATCCTGGTCGTCGCGACGGCCCTGACGCGGGCTGCGACCCTGCGCGGGCCCGGACGCATGCTGATGGCCGTCGGGGTGCTCGCATTCGTGCCGTGGCTCGCCGTCCGGTCGAGCCCGTGGCTGACCGTGCCGGACGTGATCGCGGCCGTCGCGCTCGTGCTCGTGGCGCTGTCGGCACGCAACGGGAGCGGCCTCGGCGATACGGCCGCCGGCTATCGACGTCGTCTCGTGCGCCTGGTCGCCGGCGCGCTCAATGCCCTGCGGCGGGCGGCACTCGGCGTCGAAGCCGAGATCCCTGCCGACTGGCGCAGCAGGATCCGCCAGTCGCTCGGACCGGCCGTGATCGGGTTGGTCGTCGCGCTCGCAGTGATGATCCTGCTGGCGAGCGGTGATGCACTGTTCGCCTCGTACCTGGACGTCGACGGTCTCGCCGACGACTCGCTCCCTCGATTCGTCGCGGCGGTGGCCGCGATGTCGATGGTGGTGGCCGGCGCCGGCGCCGCTGCGGCGGCCGAGCGACGGCCCGCCATCCCAGCGCGGCGCGTGGCCGCCGCGCCGCACGTCCTCGTGGCGAGCGTGCCCGTCGTCGCCGTGTACATGGTCTACGTCGCCGTGCAGTGTTCGTCGGTGCTGCTCGGCGCGAGCTACGTGCGGGACCGGACCGGCCTCACGTTCGCCGAGTACGCACGCAGCGGCTTCTTCCAACTGATCGCCGTGGGGACGATCACGTTCCTGTGGCTGTCGATGCTGCGTCCCGTCGTCCGAACAGCGGTCGGACCGGTCGCCCGCGCGCTCCGTCTCGTCGCCGTCATCGCGACGGCATGCACGCTGGTGATGGTCGCGGCGGCGATCGTCAAGCTGGACCTGTACGCCGACGTCTTCGGCCTCACGATGCTGAGGCTCTACACCACCGTCTTCGCGGCGTGGCTCGGTCTGGCGCTGCTCCTCGGCCTGGCTGCCGTCATGCGTCCGCGGGGAGACTGGCTACTGCCCGTGGTCGCAACGACCGCCCTCGCCGGCGTGTTCGCCATGAACGTTGCGAACCCCGAGCGGATCGTCGCCGAGCACAACCTCACCGAGACGATCGGGAGTGACGAGTTCGACGTCGACTATCTCCTCGGCCTGTCCGACGACGCCGTTCCCGCCGTGGTGGCGGGCTTCGATCGACTCGACCCCACCGAGCAGGAACGAGCCCGCCGCATCATCTGCCGTGACGCACGATCGACCGACTGGCTCGACGCGAACCTGTCCGTCCGCCGCGCGGCGACTGCAGCCCGCGACGTCTGCTGACCAGGCAGGGCCCGAGCCGGTCGGCGATCCCCCGCGTCACGCCGGCGGGTGAGCGTCGAAGCGGCGGCGCGCGGCGCCGTTGCGGCGACGACGAGCTCGAAGGCGCAGCCGAGCCGGCTTGGCCGGTCGGCGGAGCACGATCAGGAGCAGCCGCTGGTGCTGCCGCAGCTGGGGCAGGCGTGGCAGCTGCCGGCGCGGACCATGTGGATGCCGCACTGCATGCACATCGGGGCGTCGATCGGCTTGGCGGCCGCCGGCTCGGGCGTCTCCGAGCCCGTGATGCCGCGAGCGGGCGTGTTGTCCTCGACCGTCGGCTCGACCGCGCCGGACTCGAGGCCCGTCATCAGCTCGTCGACCGACGGCACGCTCTTCGGGTCGGCGGCGATCTCGCTGCCGGTCGACGTCTCGATCACCATCTCCTCGACACCCGGCAGCGTCGGCTGCGTGCGCTCGGCGATCGTGAAGATGCCGAGCTCGGCACGCTCGTCGTAGCTCAAGTATTCGAGCGCCAGGCGGCGGAACAGGTAGTCCATCAGCGATGCCGCGAAGCGCACGTCGGGATCGTCGGTCATGCCGGCCGGCTCGAACTTCATGTTGACGAACGCCTCGACGTAG
>NZ_JASJCS010000070.1 GCF_030065885.1 Ilumatobacter sp.
GCCGCCTGCCGAGGTGACTTCGACGGCGAGACACCGGTGTCGGTCCGCGTCGACGGCCGGGCGAAGGTCACCGGCGCCGCCATCTACACCGCCGACGTGTACCCCGAGGGCACGCTCGAGGGCGTCATCGTGCGGTCGCCGATCGCGGCCGGCGACGTCGCACCGATCCCGGCCGACGCCGCCGAGATCATGGTCGACCTGCTCGGCGACGACCGCGGCGTCCGCTACGCCGGCCAACCGATCGCAGCCGTCGCAGCACCGACGCTCGCCGAGGCTCGACGCGTGGCCGCCGAGCTCCCGGTGGAGATCGTGCCGGCTCCGTTCGTCATCGACCCGGACGACGCGATGGCCCCCGACGCGCCCCTGGTCTACGACTCCCAGGAGGCACGCAAGGGGGCGACCAACGCCGCCGAGGGTCCCATCCCGCCCGCCCGCTGGAGCGGCAACGTGCGGGGCCCGAACCCCACGCCGTTGCTCGGCACGATCGCCAAGCGACGGGTCAAGCACGCCCGCAGCACTGGGGCGGCCGGTCACGTCCGGTTGCACTTCGAGACCGCTTCCCAGCTCCACACGTGCTTCGAGCCGCACACGACCGTGGCCGACTGGTCGGATCCGGCCAAGCTCCGCGTCTGGACCAGCACGCAGGCGGTCGCTCACGTCACCGAGGACCTCGCAGCGCACTTCGAGATCGACGACGACGCGATCGAGGTCGTCGCCGACTACGTGGGCGGCGGCTTCGGCTCGAAGCTCTCGGTCTCGACGGACATGGTCGCTGCGATCGAGCTGAGCCGGATCGCTCGCCGGCCGGTCCGCGTCGTGCTGAGCCGGCGCGAGGAGCTCACGGCGACCGGCAATCGGCCCGGGAGCCGCACCGACGTCGACCTGGTGGTCGACGACGACGGCGACCTCAAGGCGATGGTCGTGAACGGCGTCAGCTTCCCCGGCGTCGCCGTCAACAGCCCCTATGCGCTGCTGAGCATGCTGGTGTACGGCAGGAGTCCACGGCTCGCCCGCGACGGCGACGTGGTCACCAACGCACCGCCCGGCGCGCCGTTCCGCGGACCGGGTGGTCCGACCTACGCGTGGGCGCTCGAACAGAGCGTCGACCAGGCCGCGCACCAGATCGGGCGCGACCCGATCGATCTGCGCCGGGGCTGGGACGGCAACGAGAAGCGCCAGGCGCTCTACGACTGGGCGTCGGCGCTCCCCGTCTGGCGGCAGCGGCCGGTGACCGGGTCGCAGTCCGGGCGGTACCGCCGTGGCGTGGGCGTCGCAGCTGCCAACTGGCTCTACATGGTCGATCCCGACACCGAGATCGAGGTGTCGGTGCGCGGTGGACGCTTGGTCGTGCGCACCGGTGTGCAGGACATGGGCACGGGTTCCAAGACGGTCCTCGCTCGCGCCGTGGCCTCGGTGTTCGACGTCGAGCCGGCGGACGTGGTCGTCGAGGTCGGGCGCGCCGGCGGCGGCGAGCTGCACGGTCCGACCTCCGGGGGCAGCCGCACGACGGCGTCGCTGTGGCCGACCGCCGTCGAGGCCGCCGAGCAGCTCCGGGCGACGGTCGGCGGCGACTGGCGCACGGCCGACGGCGCCCGCGCCACTGCGACCCGGGGCGGGGACCACAAGATGCGGGCCGTGCCGATCACGTTCGCCAACCTCCAGATCGGGCGCGGGTTCTCAGCAGCGGTCCACGTGGCCGAGGTCGAGGTCGACACCCTCACCGGCAAGACCCGCGTCCTGTCGGTCCACGGTGGCCTTGCCGTCGGCGTGCCGCACGTGCGCGAGCTTGCCGAGAGCCAGTGTCGCGGCTCGATCATCCAAGGCATCGGGCTCGCGCTCTACGAGCACCAGGTCCTCGACCCGCACACGGGCCTCACCCTGACGTCGAACCTCGAGGACTACCGGATCCCGCAGCTCGGCGACACGCCCGAGATCACGATCCACTTCCACGAGCCCGGCTGGGAGCACGTCCCCGGGGGCGGTGTCGGCCTCGGCGAGGTCGCCACGGTCAGCCCGGCCGCGTCGGTCGGCAACGCCATCTTCAACGCCACCGGGTTCCGGCCGACCGTCCTGCCCGTTCGCCCCGACCGACTCCTGGAGGGACTGCGATGATCGACTTCCCCGAGACCTACGCCGCGATCGACGTCCCGGAGGGTGCCGTCGTCCGTTCCGGCGGCACCGATCTGCAAGAGCGCCTCCGCTCGCACAACGCCCAACCCCGGATCGTCGACCTCACCGGGGTCCAGGGGTTCGCCGGCATCGACCGCTCACCCGACCGGGTCCACATCGGCGGCGGCACCACCATGGCCGTCGTCGCCCGCGAGCTGGCGGCCACCCACCCGGCGCTCGCCATCGCCACCGGTTCGCTCGCCACACCGCAGATCCGGGCCCAGGGCACCATCGCCGGCAACCTGACCCAGCACACCCGCTGCTGGTACTACCGCCACCCCGACACCGACTGCTTCAAGTCGGGCGGCGACTCCTGCCCCGCCCGCACGGGACGTCATCTCTACGGCGTCGTCTTCGACCGGTCGGAGTGCGTGCACCCGCACCCATCGACGATCGCGATGGCGCTCCTCTGCTACGACACGACGATCGTGCTCGCCGATGGATCGACCCGCCCGATCGACGAGGTGCTCGGCGACGGTACCGACCCGACGCGCGATCACCAGCTCGCACACGGGGAGGTGATCGCTGCGATCGAGCTCACCCCAGGGTGGGCGGACGAGCGGGGCGCGTACTTCCGGTCGATCAGCCGGTTCGAGGCCGAGTGGCCGCTCGTCGAGGCCGTGGCTCGGGCGCGGTTCGATGACGACCGGGTCGCCGAGTGCGCGCTGGCGCTCGGCGGCGTCGCCACCGTTCCGTTGCGGATGGCGGCCGCCGAACAGGTGCTGACCGGGTCGACGCTCGACGACGCCTCCATCCGCGCCGCCGCCGAGGTCTGCGCCGAGGGCGCGACCCCACTACCGGAGACCGGCTACAAGGTCGAGTTGATCGTGGCCACCGTGATCGAGACACTCGAGCGTCTCCGGGCCGCCTGACGCTTCCCGCTCCGCACGTCCCGTCGAGCGGTGCGCCACCTTGCAGTCGCCTCACCTTCGGGTTAGGAAGAGCTGGTTCCGGTCGTGGGATCGAACAGGGGGTGAACCAGCGACATGAATGCGAGACGGATGACGTTGAACCGCAGCCGTGCCGAGCGGGTCGGCGAGGTCGACCCACGATCGCGAGCACCGCGATGAGCCGCGACGCTCACGTCGCGGTCCTCGGGGCCGGGTCGTGGGGAACGACCGTCGCTGCGCTCGCCGCGCACAACACCAAGACGACCCTGTGGTCGCGCCGGCCCGAACTCGCCGATCAGATCAACGAGGAGCACGAGAACGGCGACTACCTCCCGGGGTTGCCGCTACCCGAAACGCTCGCGGCGACCGGCTCGCTCGAGGCGGCGGTCGGCGACGCCGACGTCGTCGTGGTCGGGGTGCCGAGCCACGGCTTCCGCGCCGCGCTCGAGGCGATCGGACCGCTCCTCAGGCCATGGATCCCGATCGTCAGCCTGAGCAAGGGTCTCGAGCAGGGCACACGCTTCCGGATGACGCAGGTGATCGACGAGGTGCTGCCCGGCCACTCCGCCGGGGTCCTCGCCGGACCGAACCTCGCCCGTGAGGTCCTCCAGGGCTTCGCTGCCGCGGCTGCGATGGCGCTGCCCGACGAGCACCTGGCGAGCTCGCTGCAGACGATCTTCACGTCGAGGAACTTCCGCGTCTACACGAACACCGACGTCGTCGGCAGCGAGCTGGGCGGCGCGCTGAAGAACGTGATCGCGATCGCCGCCGGCATGGCCGAGGGCCTCGGGGTCGGCGACAACACCAAGGCGATGGTCGTCACCCGTGGGCTGGCGGAGATGATCCGCCTCGGCGAGGCGCTCGGCGCCGATCCGCGCACGTTCGCCGGCCTCACCGGGCTGGGCGACCTGATGGCCACGTGCTCGAGCCCGCTGAGCCGCAACCGTCACGTCGGCGAGCAGCTCGCAACGGGGAAGTCGATCGACCAGATCACCTCCGAGATGAACATGGTCGCCGAGGGGGTCAAGTCGGTTCGGGTCGTGTGTGAGCTCGCGGAAGAGCACGGTGTCGACATGCCGATCGCCCGCGAGGTCGACGGGGTCGTGAACGAGGGCCGCACGGCCGCCGACGCCTACCGCGGGCTGCGGCGCATCGCCCCGACCTCCGAGATCCACGGGCTGGCCTGAGCCGCCGGTCGCGATGACCCACCTGCGAAGCCGACGCACCGGACGGTGGGAGCGACTCCTCGTCGATCTGACAACATCGGTCTCGGGATGCGGTTCAGTTGCCTGGTGCAAGAACAGAGTTACGCGTACGAGCGCAGAGCGGACCTCGAACGGCGGCTCGACGAGCATCATCGCGGCCACTACCCGGGCGACGCGACGTCGGTGAGCTGGCACCCGGTGCCGCGAGGCCACATGTACACCGAGGGCCGTCAGAGCACGTCGTCGATCATCGCATGCGCGCTCGAACACGCCACCACGCTCGATCAACGCGAGCAGTACATGCGGGGTATCTGCGACCTGTGGACCGACGTCACCGGCTGCACCGACCACGAGATCGTCGTCTCGATCACCGAGGTCGACCCCACCACCGGACCCCGACAGTGAGGAGTCGTCGATGCCCTTCTACCGAGTGTCCGTCCGCCGGGATCTGCTGCCCGAATCGCAACGGGAGCCCTTCGCAAACGACGTCGTCGACATCCACTGCGGCGCGACCGGCGCGCCGCGGTCGTTCGTCCACGTGCTGATCACCGACGCCGCACCCACCTCGCTGCCGGACGGGCAGAACGGGTCGATCTCAGGCACGATCCGGAGCGGCCGCACCGAGGAGCAGAAGACGCAGATCACGACGAGGCTCCGCCAGGCGCTCGCAAACCGGGCCGGTGTCGACGCCGCCACCGTCAGCGCGGCGCTCCGCGACATCGAAGCGTCGTTCACGATGGAAGGCGGCGCGCTCCTGCCCGAACCGGGCTCCGCCGAGGAGGCGCTCTGGAAGCACGCGGGCGGCTCTCCATGACCGTCACCGAGCCGGCACCGAGCGACACCCGGCCCGACGGTCAGCGAATGAGCCGGTCGGGACGCAGGTCGCCGCGCGCCGTCAGTCCGAGCGTTCCCCCGAGGCCTTGAAAAGTGAATTCGTTTCACCTATGCTCGAAAATGAAACGGATTCACTCTTCTTCATGGAGGACGCAACGATGGACTTCGAGACGGTGCTCTACGACGTCGACCCCCCGATGGCGACGGTGACGCTCAACCGGCCCGAGCAGCTGAACACGATCGTGCCGCCGATGCCCGACGAGTTCGAGGAAGCCGTGATGCTGGCGACCAACGACGACTCGGTCAAGGTGATCGTCGTCCGCGGCGCCGGCCGGGCGTTCTGCGGCGGCTACAACTTCGGCGGCGGCTTCAACCACTGGGGCGACCGGATCAGCACCGACGGCAAATGGGACCCTGGCAAGGACTTCGCCTGGAGCACCGACCGACTGACCGCTCCCACCCCGAAGTTCATGGCGATCTGGCACACGCACAAACCCGTCATCGTCCAGGTGCACGGTTGGTGCGTCGGTGGGGCGAGCGACACAGCGCTCTGCGGCGACCTGGTGATCGCCTCCGACGACGCCCGCATCGGCACCCCCTACTCCCGCATGTGGGGTGCCTATCTGAGCGGCATGTGGCTGTATCGGCTCGGGCTCACCAAGGCCAAGGAGTACGCCCTGACCGGCAAGCCGCTCTCGGGTCGGGAGGCTGCCGACATCGGGCTCATCAACGAGTCCGTCCCCTTCGAACGGCTCGAGGCGACCGTCCGTGAGCGCGCCATGGAGCTGGCGTCGATCCCCGCTTCCCAGCTCGCCGCCATGAAGCTGGTCGTCAACCACGCCTACGAGAACATGGGTGTGTCGAGCACGCAGGTCCTCGGCCCGATCCTCGACGGGCTGATGCGCAACACCCCCGATGCGCTCGAGTTCATTCGCCGGGCCGAGACCGAGGGCGTGCGCGCCGTGATCGAGCAGCGCGACGGGCTGTTCGGCGACTACAGCCAGGCTCCCGCCGATCAGCAGCCCGATCCGTCGCACGTGATCGTGCCCTGATCGACCGATGAATGCTGCGCCACCTGGCGACCATCTGACCGACAAGGGTCGACGCACTCGCCAACGGCTGCTGGAGGTCGCCGCACAGGAGCTGCTCGAGCGGGGCCAGATCGAAGTCACGGCCGTCGCCGAGCGGGCGGAGGTCAGCGTCGGGCTCCTCTACCGCTACTTCGCCAGCAAGGACGGGCTGGTCACCGCCCTGGTGGACGACTTCTACGACCGCTACGAGGAGGCAGTGTTCGCCGAACGCGCCCCGGAAGGCGTTCACTGGTCGGACTTCGAACGCGAGCGCATCGTCCGTGAGGTCGCCTTCGTCTTCGACGAACCGCTCGGTCGCCGCATCGTCGGTGGACCGCCGGCCGAGCCCGCCGCAGCCCACGCCGACGCCCGACGCCTCGCACGCCACATCGAGATGGCGGCGCGCAACATCGAGCACGGTCGGCAGCGGGGCGACATCGCCGTCTCGACCGACCCCCGCCTCGCGGCCGCGGCGATCATCGGCGGGCTTCGGTCATGCCTCGCAATGGCGCTCGCGACGGACCACGACATCAGGCGCGAGGAAGTCGCCGGTGCGATCGAGCTCGCCTCGGTAGGCCTCATCGACCGGCTCTGAGACCGGTCGCCGGCGCACGCTCGCCGAGCGAGAGGCCGCAACTCTCGTGAGCCGAGCGTTCAGCGTCGAGTTCGTCGGCGCCACGATCGTCGTCTGACCGCAACCGACCGCGAGGTCGAGACGGGCGAGGTGACCCGACACCCTCATCTCGCCGACGGGGGTCGACCCACCACCACCCGGCATGCTGGGCGACCCGCTAGAGCAGTCCGATCGACCGAGCGACCTCGACCGCCTCGTCACGGGAAGACACCGAGAGCTTGCGGAAGATGTTCCGAGTGTGGGTCTTCACGGTGTTCATCGACAGATGGAGCGCGCCGCCGATCTCGCGTTGCGTGAGCCGACCCGGCAGCAGTCGGAGGACAGCGAGCTCACGATCGGTGAGGTCCTCGACCAGCTCTCGACGGTTCGACGCGCGCTGTGCTGGGGCAGGCGCGCCCCGCCGGATCCGGCGTTCGACCACCGCCGCGAACTCGGGGAGGAGACCGGGTGATGGCGCTCGCTCGAGTTCCGCCACCGCTTGCGCGATCAGCTCGCGGGCGGCGGCTCGATCGCCGCTGAGATGAACCGATTCGGTTCGACCGAGCAGGGCCGCGATCGTGAGCGGCCGAGAGTGGATCCGCCCGGCAAGCGTGCAGGCCCGATCGAACGACTCGTCAGCCGCATCGATCCGCCCGCCGGCCAGCGCGAGTCGGCCGGCTGCGAGGTGCGCCACGGCCGTCTGCCCGAACTCGTGGAGACCGAACTCGTCGATCGCCGCATGGGCATCGCCGACGAGCGCGGTCGCATCGTCGTACCGGTCGTCGTCGAACGCGATCAGGGCCAGATAGGCCGCCGCCTGGATGTACGCGTACGGCTCGGGGTGCGCCTTCGCAGCCGACGCCGACTCGGCGAGCCACGCAGAGGAGCGGTCGTCACCGAGCCAGTAGCCGGTCGCGCCGAGATGCAGGTTCGCCGAGACGCGGGTCCGTGCCCACCTGGCATACGAGATCGCGTCGTGCGCTCGCTCGGCCGCAGTCTCGATGTCGCCGGCGAGGACCGCCTGGTACGCGCGGAGGTTGAGCACGTCGCCCAGACCCATCTCCCCGCGCCACGACTCGCCGGCAGCATGGGCGTTCTCGGCGAGCTGCAGCCACGGTTCGACCTCGTCGACCCGGCCCGCCCCGATGAGCATCCAACCGACCATCACGGCGAGCGACGGGTCGCGTGCGTAGCGGGACTGGGGCAGCGCTTCTGACCAGCGGAACACCGTGGCCAGTTCACCGTGATCGACGAGCTCGGTTCCCCACTCGACGAGGGCGTGTTCGGCGAGTTCTGGATCGCCGGTCAGCACCGCGTGGTGACCGGCGAGCCGAGGATCGCGCGACGAGTAGAACTCCATCGCACGGCGATGGAGTGTCGAGGCGCGCCCAGGCGCACGCAGGTCGAGGTCGAGCCGCAGCCAATCACGGAAGATGTGGTGGAAGCGGAACGACTCGTTGCGGCGATCGGTCGGTATCAGCAGCATGTTGGTGAGGGCGAGCTCGGGCAGCCACGCACCGGTCGCCGACCGCTCGAGCACGTGATCACACACCGGCCCGCTCAGCTCCTCGAGTACCGACGCTTCTCGGAGGAACGTCTGCGTCTCGTCGTCGAGCTCGTCGACAACCTCGGTGGCGAGGTACTCCGCGACGTTGCGGTCGTCGCCCGCGAAGCTCGCCACGAAGGCGTCGACGTCGTCGGCCTGCCTCAGCGACAGGCCGGCGAGGTACACCCCCGCAGCCCAGCCCTCGGTTCGCTCCTGGACGACCGCGACCGCCGACTCCGAGATGGCTCGGCCCGATGTCGACTCCAGGAGCTGCTTGGCCTGGTCGCCGCTGAGCGCGAGGTCTCTCGCACGGAGCTCGGCGACTTCGTCTCGTACTCGCGACCGGCCGAGCGCGAATGGCGGCTGCGTTCGGCTCGCCAGCACGACGCGCATGGTCTCGGGCACGTGGCGCACGAGGTGCTGCATCGACTCGTGGACGAGGCCGTTCGTCACCAGGTGGTAGTCGTCGACGATCATCGTCACCGGCGTCGAGCCGAGCCGGACCAGTAGCGGTTCGACGACACTGGTCGCCAACGGCACACCTGGGGCACGGGCACGCCGGCGCACGTCGTCGAACGACGCACCGGCGACCGACTCGAGTGCGGCAAGCAGGTAGGTCCAGAAACGAACGGGATCGTCGTCGTACGGGTCGACCGACAACCACGCGACGCGGTCACCCAGGGACTCGACGACCTGAGCGAGCAGCTCGCTCTTGCCGCACCCCGACGGCGCCACGAGCAGCGTGAGCGCAGGCGGATTGGACACGACCCGCTCGACGAGCGTTCGTCGGCGCATCATCGAGGGTCGCGGGTGAGGTGCCGTGATCTTCGCCGGCAGGATGACGAGGTCCGCTTCGTTCGTGGCCGCGATGGTAACGAACGCCGCGATTTCACCCAGGCGGAGCGACCGGCTGGGTGACGACGGCTCACCCAGATCGGTCACACGCTGGACGCATGCAACGAGCACAGGATCGGCCGCCGACAGGCGGATCGCGACCAAGTGAACCCGAGGTATGCAGCGGGAGTCCCGGCAGCGAGGCAATCGATCCGCTGAGCCCCGGGACACCCAAGTGGTACCGGATGTGCGTGTCGGGCGTCGTGGGCAACCGCGTTGCCGATGCCGTGAGCTCGACCGTCGAGCCGGGCCCAGACGGTTCGGTCCTCGTCGGGGAGTACGTCGATCAGGCGTACCTCACCGGCGTGATCAACCGGCTGCACGACCTCCGCATCCAGATCCTGCGGATCGAGATCGTCGAGGAGGCGACATGAGCAACACACGCCGTTCAACACCACCGCTACCGTCGGACGTTGGCCACGATGGTGCGCGCCAGTTCGGGCGAGCCGTCGCCCAGCTGCTCCAACGACACGTCTGGACCGTGAGCGCCGTCGTGGTCGCGCTGGCCTTGGTGGCGACGCCGTTCGCCGCCAACCGAACGACGGCTGACGAGCCGAACTACGACCCGAACGGTGACATCTACGAGGTGATGGACATCGTCGACGACCGCTTCAACACCTCCGACGTCGTCGCGGTGCCGTTCGTCGTCGAGGCGCGCGAAGGCAACGCGCTGGAACGAGACGTGCTGGTCGAGTGGCTCGACAACACCGAGGAGATGCTGGCACTGCCCGACGCCGCCGATCACCTGGCGGTCGGGCGAGTCACCGGCGTCGGCGACGTGGTCGACGGTGTGTGGAGCATCGCACAGGCCGTAGACGGGCGGTTGCCCGCCGGGCTCGACGGTGCCGACGACGCCGAGGTCGCAGAGGCGGTCTCCAACGTGCTCGCCGACGACGGTCTGCAGCGAACGCTCTCGCAGCACGCCGCCGTCGTCGACGGCGTCTGGACTGCGCCCGCGTTCATGTCGACCCTCATCGTCGACAACGGATCGTTCCCCGACGATGTCGCCGACCGCCTCGATTCAGGCGAGAGCGCCGCATATCTCGGCGTGGACGCCCAGGAGTGGGTCCGCAACGTCCAAGACGTCCTCCAGGGTGAGGAGCGGTCCTACCGAGCGATCGGTGCCGGCTTCGACGGTGGGCTCGCCTTCGTGGAGCAGCTGGCCTCGGCGGCACCGTTCATCCTGATGGCGATCGTGCTGATCGTGCTGCTGGTCGGTGCGCTGCTGCGGTCGTACTGGGCCGGCGCGTTGGTCGTCGTGTCACTCGCGTGCACCATGCTCCTCTACGGCGGCGTGCTCGACCGGTTGGGTTTCGACGGTGGCATGCTGCTCGGGTTCATCGTGCCGGTCGCGGGCATCGCGTTCGGCGTCGACTTCTTCATCCACGCCGTCGAACGCATCCGCGAGTCGAGCGAGCAGGCCGCGCACGATTGCGCGGCGTTCGGTCTGGTCGCGGTGGCGCCCGCAATGGCCGTGGCGCTCGCGTCCTCGGTAGTCGCCTTCCTGGCCAACGCCGTGTCGGGCGTGCAGGGCATCGTCGAGTTCGGGTTCGGTGCAGCAGTTCTCCTCGTGTTGTCGTTCGGCGTCCTCGGCTTCGTCGCCCCGTCGGCGCTCGCCCGGATCGAGACGTCGCTCGGCCGGCCGCCGCGCCGCTCCGGGACGCGTCGCCTCGGCTCGCTCGTCGGGCTCATCACCCTCTCGGTCGCCGGCGGCATTGTCGTGACGATGACGCTCGTCGCGCCGGTCGTCGGTGCCGCCGGAACGATCGTCGTGGCCGCGCTGTTCCTGGCGCTGCCCTACCGCCGAGCCCGCCGACGGATCGCGAACGGCGACGCGGCAAACGTCGGCGAGAACCGCGAACACAGCCGCCGCGGGGCCGCCGTGGTCGGAGGGCTCGTTGCGATGACGGCTCGCGCCCGTTTCGTCGTGCTGCCGGTCGTCGCCGGGCTCGCCGTCGTCGGGTTCATCGGGTTCAACCGGGTCGACTCCGACTTCGAGCTCAGCGACTTCTACTCGTCCGACAGCGAGTTCATCGAGGGCCTCGACCTGCTCGACGCCCACTTCGGAACCACCACCGGCGCCGGCGAGGGCCTCATCTATCTCGAGGGCGATCTGGCCGAGCCCGCCGTGCTGCACGCGATCGACGAGCTGCCCGCAGCGATCGCCGCCGAAGAGGCGAGGGGCGACGTCGCGTTCCTCGGACGCGATCTCGACGGAGAGCCCATCGTGGCACCCAACCTCGCAACCGTCGTTCGCGCTGCGACCGGTTCGGCCGGAGCACGCGGCGCCGTGCTATCGGCCAGCGGAATCGAGGTCACTGACGAGGACGGTGACGGTCTCGCCGACAGCTCCGACCAGGTGCACGCGATCGTCACGGTCGCGCTCGCCGACGGCGTCGACGGCGACAACGGCACGCAGCGGTACACCGCCGACTCGGTGCGCTCAGCCGTCGCCCTCGATGGCGATCGGCTGGCGACCACCGTTCGGGTCGGCGTCAACACGCTCACCGACGACCGCATCGTCGATCCGGCTCGCGCCGTGCTCGAGGAGCTCGCCGCCGAGATCGCGGCGGAGTATCCGGATCATCTCGATCGGGCCGGCGCGTCAGGCGCGACGATCGTCAGCCGTGACAGCCTCAACTCGTTCACCGACGCGATGCGGATCGCACTACCGGTGGCCTTCGTCGCCTGCGTGCTGCTCGTCGCCGTGGTGTTGCGTTCGGTTCGCGACGCGATCGTCGCCGTCAGCCCCTCCCTGGTGGTCGTGCTGTGGGTGTACGCCCTGATGAGCCTCGTCGGGCTCAGCGTCAACGTCGTGACCGCCACGATCGCGGCGATCGCCGTGGGCGTCGGCCTCGACTACTCCACGCACTACACCATGCGGTACCGGGAAGAGCTGCGGGTCACCGGTAGTCCGATCGACGCGGTGCGACGGGCCGGCGGCGACACCGGTGGTCCGCTGGCGGTCTCGGCGATGTCGTCGATCGTGGGGTTCGGCGTGATGGCGTTGGCACCGATGCCGATCTTCGCCACCTTCGGGCTTCTCACCGCCGTCATGGTGGTGTTGTCACTGGCCGTGTCGCTGCTCGTCCTGCCGAGCCTGCTCCTCGTCACGTCGGCCGGTGGTGGCCGGCGGACGGGCCAACGCCGCTCCCCTCAGACGCTGCCGCCGCCGGTGCCGAACGCCGCTCACACAGCACTCGCCGACAAGGAGCCGGTCCATGCGTGAGGCACTTCGGGGCACGTGGTACCTGCTCGTCACCGCCGTTGTCGGGATCGCCTGGGCCAGCTGCCTGGTCTCGCTGCTCGCCGCCGGTATCGGGTTGCTCGTCGTCGTGGTCGGCGTGTTCGTCCTGATCGCCACGGCCGACCTGATTCGCTGGATCGACGACGCCGAGGTCGTGCGGGCGGCGAGGTACCTCCGAACGGAGCGGCCCACCGGGCGCCCGTCCGAGCACGACGCCCGGCCCGAGCCGGTCGCCCTGCCCGACCGGCTGCGGCGGGCGTGGGCTTCTGGAATGACGCAACGTGCGTTCAAGGGGATCGTCCGGATGGTCACCGGCCCAGCGCTGTTGAGCGTGACCATCACCCTGTGGCTGGTACCGCTCGGCCTCGTCGCGACGCCGATCATGACCGCAACAGGTCTCGAGCCGACAGAGTGGACCGAACACGTCGACTCGATTGCGAACGTCGGCGAGTGGCCCGCAGCGATCGGCATGACGTTCGTCGGGCTGATGCTGGCACCGGTCGCCGCGGTCGCTCTGCGGTCGCTGGCGACAGCGGTCGCCGAACGGGTTCTCGCGGTCACCGCCTGAACTCGTGGCAGCTCGCTCATGACACCCGGTGTCTGACGGCACTCGCGTCGATCTGGCGGCTGTGACAACATCATGCTCGTGAGACCGATTCGGGTCCCGCCATGTTGAAGTCGCTGGGCGCGACCATGGCCCAGGTGACGCAGCGGCTGCGTCATGGTGACGCGTCGCTCGCGCCGGGGCCGTACGACCGCGCACAGCACGTCGCCCGTCGCGCCGCGCGACGACGCCAGATGAAGACGATCGCACTTCTCGCCATCGTGTTCGTCGTGATGGTCGGCGTGTTCAGCTTCATCTTCCACGAGCTCATGGCTCGCGAGGGCCGCACCTTCTCGTGGCCGTCGAGCATCTACTGGACGTTGACGACGATGACCACGCTCGGCTTCGGCGACATCACGTTCGAGTCCGACGCCGGGCGCATCTTCTCGGTGATCGTGCTGCTCTCGGGGTCGACGTTCCTGCTGGTGATGCTCCCGTTCGTCTTCATCCAGTTCGTCTTCATCCCGTGGATGAACGAGCGCGAACGGCGGCGTGCGCCGCGGTTGCTGCCGGCCTCGACCGCAGGCCACGTCATCGTCACCTCGCTGGGGCCGGTCGAGGAGGCACTGATCGACCGGGCCGACCAGGCCAATGTGCCGTACGTGGTCATCGTCGAGGACGTGGACGACGCCGGGCGCCTGCACGACGAGGGGCGCACCGTGATGGTCGGCGCGCTCGACGACCCGAACACGTACCACAGCGCGCGGGTCGAGCAGGCGGCGACCGTGGTGGCCACCCGGAACGATCAGACCAACACGAACATCGCGTTCACCGTCCGCGAGATCGCACCCGAGGTCGACATCGTCGCCAGCGCCAACTCGCCGGCGTCGGTCGACATCCTGGAGATCGCCGGCGCCGACCATGTCGTGCAGCTCGGTGAGATCCTCGGCGAGGCGATGGCGGCTCGCACGCTCGGACTCGGCGGGCACTGCCACCGGATCGGCAGCTTCGCTGGGCTCCAGATCGCCGAGGTGGGCGCGATCGGCACCGATCTGGTCGACCACACGCTGGCCGAGTCCCGGCTACGGGCGCGGTTCGGGGTCGGGATCATCGGGGTCTGGGAGCGCGGCAAGTTCCACGTCGCCACGGCCGACACGCGCCTGCGCGACTCGTCGATGCTGCTGTTGGCCGGCACGAACGAGCAGCTCGAGGCGTTCGATCGTGCGTTCACGACCGACTCGCCGACGGGGAAGAACGCAGTCATCATCGGTGGTGGGCGCGTCGGCCGGGCGGTCGGGCGGGCCTTCGCCGCGGAGGACATCGAGTTCGCGATCATCGAGCAGCTGCCCGAACGGCAGCGAGAGGGCGCGCGCTACGTGATCGGCGACGCCGCCGACCGCCACGTGCTCGAGGAGGCGGGGATCGCCGGCGCCGGGGCGGTGCTGATCACCACCCACGACGACAACGTCAACGTGTACCTGACCCGCTACTGCCGCGGGCTGCGGCCCGATGTGCGGATCGTGTCCCGGTCACGGCTGGACCGGAACGTCTCGACGCTGTACCGCGCCGGTGCCGATGCCGTGCTGTCGTACGCCGGCACCGGGTCGGCCGCGATCTGGAACCACTTCCGTGGCGAGGAGACGCTGCTGGTCGCCCACGGCCTCAATCTGTTCCGCACCCCCATCCCGCGTGAGCTCGCAGGAACGTCGTTGGCCGATTCGCACGTCTACCGGCGCACGCAGTGCAACGTCGTCGCGGTCGAGACCGACGGCGAGATCAGGGGCAACCCGGACGCCCACGCGCCGCTGCCGGCCGACGGCGAGCTGGTGCTGGTCGGGACCGACGAGGCCGAGACCCGCTTCTCCGAGGTCTTCCCACACGCCCGCCACCGATCGATGTTCGACCGCGTCCGGCGCTGACGGCTGACGGCGCCGGCGCCGGCGCTGCTCAGCCGTTCGTCGGGCCGCCAGGGCAGGACGACGAGCTTGCCGGTGGCTCGACCGTCGCCCATGTCGGCGTGAGCCTCGGCGGTCCCATCCAGGTGGAACGAGCGGTGGATCGGCGCTCGGGCCCGAGGTCGGGTTCTCGGTCATCGTGTGCCCCTTGCTGGTCGACGAGGTGTGTTCGAGCAGCCTGGGTGGCACCTCGGCCGAGCTCGGCCAGCCGTGCGCGGTGTACGACCACCGTATCGAACGGTCATTGCGCCGACGACGCCCGGTCGAGCGCGGCGACGAACCTTCGGCGACCGGCCGCAGTCATGGTTGGCAGCAAGACTGCGAAGTGGTGTTCGATCCCCCGCTCGACGTCTGCCCACTCGATCTCGTCGCGCTGCTCCATCTCTCGCAGGTGATCCATCCAGTACCGGCTGAGGATCCACAGCGAGCGAGCGAGCATGTCGAGGTCGACGTCGGCGGCGGCACGGAACAGGCCTTCGTCGTCGATCCGGCCGATCAGCTCGCGCCGTTCTTCGAAGGCGGCGACCAGGATCGGGCTGGGTGGGACGACGGCGTCGGCGTCGTCGAAGATGCCCCGGTCGCGCATGAGGAACCGATAGTTCCAGGTCATCTCCATCGCGAACCGGAGGTGCTCGACGTAGTCGTCCGCGAGGCCACCTGTCGACGGCGTCGCACGACGTACCTCGGTGCGGACGCGAACCTCTTCGCTCAGATGGAGCGCCAGGTCGAGCTTCGTGGGGAAGTGATAGGTGAGGTTTCCCTGGGAGATCCCGACCTCGGCTGCGATCTCCGTGAGCGTCGTCGACGCGTACCCCTTGCGGTTGAAGCGACGACGGGCGGCGTCGGCAATGCGTTCTGCGGTTGTCGTGCTCACGTCGGTTCCAGATCCACCTGTGGTCGATGTCACGTTGCACGTCTAGGTTAGTGCACCTAATCTCTAGGTAACGCAACCTAGACGGAGGCCATCATCATGGAGACGCTGACGATCGACCTGAACGACCTCGGCCGCACGGGCTGGACACCGGAGGAGCAGGCCAACGCTGCGTTGGTCGCCGAGTTCGTACGGCTCCTCATGAACGAGCACGACTTCGAGGCCGTCCGCGACAGGTTCGGCTCGGGCGCCTATCTCCAGCACAACCACGGCATCGCGGACGGCATCGAGGGCGTACTGGAGACGATCGGCCGGTTGGTGAAGCGATTCCCGGACTACGCGTACGACGTGAAGCACATCCTCGTCGACGGTGACATCGTGACGTTCCACTCGCACGCAACGCTGCGGAGGTCGCATCGCGGCAACCCGAGGAAGGGATTCAACATCACCGACCGCTGGCGAGTCGTCGAGGGCAACATCGTCGAGCACTGGGACTCGATCCAGCCGATCGACCTCTTCGCCCGCTTCTACATCCTCGTGTCAGGCGGCAGGGTCCGAAATGACAACGGCACCTACTGAGTGTCTCGGAGCGGGCCGGCGGGAGTTGCGCCGTTGCGCCCTCCCCGCGTCCACGTGGGCGGGGGTGGCCCTGCGCGTCCGGTGATGTCGTGGTGGGTGTCTCGAACAGACCGTCGCCCGGTGCTCGCGACGCGGCGCCGCGATGCTCGAAGCCCACCCAGCACCTTGGCACGGCTCAGCCGGTGTTCGCACCGTCGAGTTCAGGGGCCCGCTCGCGGCGCGTAGCGTGCGCTCATGGGCGATGAGCGGTCGGTCAGCGATGTTGCGGTTGCCCGCGCCGTGGCGTTCGCGGCGGAGGCGGGCACTGCTCAGCTGGTGATCGTTCGCAGCGGCGATGTGGTGGTCGACGAGGTCGACGAGGCCGAGCCCGTCGACGTGTTCGCCGTTCAGAAGGGCCTGGTGTCGGTGATGTTCGGCATCGCCGAGGAGCGCGAACTGCTGCACCTCGACGACCCGGTCAGCGATTTCCTCGGCGTTGGTTGGACACGGCTGCCCAGAGCATCGGAGGCGAGGCTGACGATCGGCACCGTGCTCGACATGACGACCGGCATGGACGATGAGCTGCGACCGCTCGGCGAGGTCGGGGTCTCGTGGCGCTACGACAACGTCGCCTACAACTACCTCAAGACGGTGCTGGAGATCGTCACGGGCACGTCGTTGAGCGAGGTCACCCGGGCGTGGCTGTTCGAGCCGCTTGGCATGGATTCGACCAGTTGGGTCGAACGCCCGGTTCTCCGGCCTGATGGGAGACCGATCACGGGGCTGCTGTCGACGGCGCGTGACCTGGCCCGGTTCGGCGCCATGGTGTTGGCCGGCGGCAACGGGGTGGCCCCATCGGCCTATCTGGGTTCGCTGGGTCGTCCGGGGTCCGGCGAGAACCCCGCGTGGGGCTTGTGCTGGTGGAACAACGACCAGCGGCACCATCGGCTCCCCAGAGCGGAGTCGAAGGTGCAGCACGGGTCGGTGACGCCGCAGGCTCCGGCCGACATGATCGCCGCCCGCGGAGCGATGGAGAACCATCTGTACGTCGTTCCATCGCTCGACCTGGTCGTGGCGCGCACTGCCAAGCCGGTCCGCCGGGGTCGGTCGCCCGTGTCATTCGACCGGTCCTTCTGGGAGGTGCTCGCGGGCGAGCCGGGCTCTGACGGATCGGTCCCTCGCCACGGCTGAGAAGCTCGATCTGCGGCGGTGCCCGTTGCGCAGTCGTCTCAGCCGTATCGCTCGACGAGCTCGTTGCCGATCGAGGCCAGGCGGTCCCGCACGCCCGGCGGGCC
The DNA here is from genome assembly GCF_030065885.1 of Ilumatobacter sp. Classification (GTDB taxonomy): domain Bacteria; phylum Actinomycetota; class Acidimicrobiia; order Acidimicrobiales; family Ilumatobacteraceae; genus Ilumatobacter. The sequence goes on from NZ_JASJCS010000070.1 coordinate 17,692, forward strand.
GGTCACCTCGAGCCATTCGACCAGCCCGGCGAGCTCGCCGGCGAGCGCGTACTCGTTGGGGCCGCGGATCACGACCTCGATGCGGCCGTCGGTCGTGGAGCCACCCACGTCGAGCCGATCCCCGAGCACCATCCGGAGCAGGCCGATCCCGTCCGGCGCGCACACCGCCTCGATCTCGAGGGGGCTTCGCTTGTGGTCGACCTCGTCGGCGATCTCCTGCCAGCTCTCGGCAAGGTCGAAGTCGTCGGGTCGGTGCACGGGATCGTCGGTCGGCTCGACGGCCGAGACGCGGTCGATCCGGAACGTCCGTCGACCGACCTCGGTGTCGGCGACGAGGTACCACGTCGGCCCCTTGGCGACGATGCCCAGGGGGTGGACGGTGCGCTCGCTTTCGGAGCCCTTCCGGTCGACGTAGCGCAGCCGCACCTGGACGCCGCGGATCACCGCGTCCTGGAGTTCGTCGAGCAACCGGGGTGGTCGGTGCTCGATCCGACTCGACCCCCATCGCTCCGGATCCACGAGCAACGACGACGCAGCCGCGTCGGCCTGCACCCGGAAGGGCTCGGGCAGGGCCTGGACGAGCTTGCGCAGTGCGGCCTTCACGTCCGGCGTCGTGGCCGAGGCCGGGCCCGCCACCAGGAACAGCGCCCGGGCTTCGTTCGCGGTCAACCCGGACAGGTCCGTCCGGGCACCGCCCACGAGGCGCCAGCCGCCGCCTCGGCCCTGCATCGAGTACACGGGCACCCCGGCGACGGCCAAGGCGTCGAGGTCGCGGCGGGCGGTGCGCTCGGAGACCTCCAACTCCCGGGCGACCTCGGCCGCGGTCACCTGCTCGCGCTGTTGCAGCAGGAGGAGGATGGCCATCAGCCGGTCGGCTCGCACCGCGCCCACACTTCCACACCAAACCGGTCACGACATGACCGGTTTAGATCGCGATGATGGTCTCATGACCTCAGCGACCAGTTCCGGCACCGGCCACCTCGACCCTCGGCACATCCTCGACCGTGCGATCGCGACGGGCGGGTCTGTCATCGCTCGCGTCCGGCCCGACCAGCTCGCCGCCCCGACGCCCTGCTCCGAGATGGACGTGCGCACCATGCTCGGGCACCTCGTCGGTGTGCTCGACCGCATCGCCGCGCTCGGACGGGGCGAGGATCCCTTCACCGTCATCGAGACGCTCGTCGCCGACGACGGCTGGTCCGACGCCTGGACGACATCAGCCAGCCGCGCCGCTGAGGCGTGGCGCGACGATGACGTGCTCGCGCAACCGATGGCGCTGCCGTGGATCCAGGGCAGCGGTGCCGAGGTGCTCGCGACCTACTTCTCGGAACTGACCGTCCACACGTGGGACCTCGCGACGGCGACCGGGCAGCAGCCCGACTGGGACGACGACGTCGTCACCGCCGCGCTCGCCGCACGCGACATCCTCCCCGCCGAGAACCGCCGAGCGCTCTTCGAGGAGATCTCGGCCGCGATGGGCCTCGACGAAGTCGCGATCCCGTTTGCCGAGGCCGTCCAAGTCCCCGATGACGCCCCCGCCATCGACCGCCTCGTCGCCTGGAACGGCCGGGATTCCGGCCGCTGACCCCATCCGGCCTGGCCTGCCGTGAGGATACGGGCTGACGCGGACCCGCTACCCCAGTTCGAGGTGGGTCGCGATCTCGATGACGTCGGCGATGATCGGTCGGTTGTCGTCCCAGCGCCAGACGACAGCGAGTTCGGCGGGTGTGAGGTCGTCGACGGGAACGAACGCAACGTCGTTTCGCGCGTAGATGTCGGCATTGCCGACGGAGATCAGCGCCGAACCGATCCCGGCGGCGACGGCCTCCATCGCCTCTTCGGCGCTGCGCGCGATGGTGGCGACCCTCGCTGGTGCGTCGCGGTGGTCGGCGGCCAACCAGTAGTCGCGCAGTTCGCCGGCTGCCGCAGGCAGCGCGACCAGTGGTCGGTCGGCGATCTCGTCGAAGCTGACGGCGCTCCGCGTGGCGATCGGATCGTTGGAGGGCAACGCGATCAGGCGTTGCTCGGTGGCGACCGTGACCGATCGGTACCCGTCTCCGTCGGGCAGCGGCATCCAGCAGACCGCGATGTCGGACGAACCGTCGGCAAGACCCGCAGTCGGGTCGTCCCAGGTCTGCTGGTTGAGTTCGATCGTCCACTGCGCGTGACGTTCCCGCAACCCGGCGTTCAGCGCTGCGAGTATCCCTCGACCCACGCTGGTCTGCAGACCGATGCGCAGTGTTGCGGCGGTCGCGGCGGCCGCGTCACGGAGCTCGCGCTCGGCCGCCGCCCAGGCGTTCAAGAGCGTCCGGGCGTTGCCGAGCAACGTTTCGCCGGTGGTCGTGAGCGACACCTTGCGGCGACCGCGGTCGAACAGGGTGACGCCGAGTTGTGCCTCGAGTCGAGCGATCTGACGCGACAGCGCCGGTTGGGACACGAACAGCCGCTCCGCGGCGCGGCCGAAGTGGAGCTCCTCGGCGACGGCGACGAAGTAGCGGAGGTCCCGAAGATGTACGTCCACGCTCGCACGGTACTCACGTTCCGACGGCTGTGATAACGAAACGACATCACAGGAGGTCTTGGACTTCGCGCCCAGACGGGCGGAAGGTGAACCCATGACCGACACCGCAACCCCCACGACCCATGCCACTCCGTTCACGACCGAGCGCCACCGGTTCGACTCGAACGGCGACACGCTCGTGGCAGACCTGTTCCGGCCGTTCACGGCAACCGCCGGCGCGCCGATCGTCATCGTGACCGGCTCGTGGACGACCTCGAAGGAGCAGCAGGCCAACTTCTACGCCCGGCAACTCGCGGCGAACGGCATCACTGCGCTGACCTTCGATTTCCGCGGATTCGGGCAGAGCGGTGGTGGTCCCCGCGACTGGGAGAACCCGACCCGCAAGATCGCCGACATCCACGCCGCGGTGGGCTTCGCCCGAACCATCGAGGGCACCGACCCCGACCGCATCGGCGCCCTCGGCGTCTGCGCATCGTCCGGCTATCAGGCCGTCAACGCCGCCAGCGACCACCGCGTCCGTTCCCTCGGGATGATCGCTCCCTGGCTCCACAACACCGACCTCGTCGCCCCCTACTACGGCGGTCCGGACGGTGTGGCCGACCGCATCGAGCTCTCCAAGCAGGCCGAGGCGACGTGGAGGGAGACCGGCGAGGTCCGGATGATCCCCGCAATCTCCGAGACCGACGAGTCCGCGGCCATGTTCGGTCCGTTCGACTACTACCTCGACCCTGCCCGCGGGCTCATCCCCGAGTGGGACCAGCAGATCGCCACGATGTCATGGCAGCCCTGGCTCGAGTTCGACCCGATCGCTGCTGCACCGAACATCGATGTCCCGGTCCAGATGGTCCACTCCCGAGACGGCGCCGTCCCCGACGGAGCCCAAGCCTTCTACGACGGACTCGCCGGCCCGAAGAGCCTGATCTGGATCGACGGCGGCCAACTCGACTTCTACGACCAGCCGGCCCAGGTCGCCGTCGCCACCCCCGCGATCGTCGACCACTTCGACGCCACGCTCTGAACCGGACCCAACGCTGCAACGGACACCACCATGAACGACCGAAACGCCATCATCGACACGATCACCCGCCTCTTCTGGTACGCCGATCACCACGAGTGGGCCGGCCTGCGCTCCGTGTTCGCCGACGACGTCGACCTCGACTACACGTCATTGCAGGGCGGCGAACCCGCCACCGTCGCCGCCGACGACGTCATCGCCGGCTGGCGCGGCGCCTTCGAGGCCATCGACGCCCACCAACACCTCGTCGCGAACCACCTCGTCGAGATCGCCGACGACACGGCGATGGTCACCGCCGCGTTCCAAGCCACCCACCAGTGGCGTGA
>NZ_JASJCS010000071.1 GCF_030065885.1 Ilumatobacter sp.
CGTCCGATGGTCTGCGGGGTGAGCTCGCCCCACAACCCGTCGGAGCACAGGAGCAGTCGCGCCCGGCCCGCAACGAGCACGATGTCGGGCTGCACCGGCCCGTCGGCGCCGAGCGCGCGGGTGACGACGTGGCGGTGCCGGTGCGTCGTCGCGTCGGCCGGTGCCAGACGACCGGCCGCGATCAACTCCCGCACGTAGGAGTGGTCTTCGGTCAGGAGCGTCAGACGCCCACCCGCGAGGTGGTAGCACCGCGCATCGCCGACGTGGAAGACGGCGGTCACGGGGCCCGTGCCCGTGTCGATCTCGGTGGCGCCGACCACGGTCGCTCCCATCCCGTCGGCGCGTTCGGCGCGGGCGTGCGAGACGACGGCGTCATGGGCACGCTCGACGACGGCACGGACCTCGTCGACCGATCGCGGACGTCCGGCCTGGGCGATGGTCTCGATGGCGACGGCGCTCGCGAGGTCGCCGGCGCGATGGCCGCCCATGCCGTCGGCGACGACATACCAATCGGGCCCGACGAGCGCGGCGTCCTCGTTGACGGCGCGCCGGTGACCCCGTGACGAGGCGACGGCACCGAGGACACCGACGGTCGTGTCGATCGGCGCACGCTCGACCGGGCGCGGCGCGCCCGGGCGGACGGTGGTGGCGTCGCCTCGCTGGTCGGGTGCCACGGCGGCACGATTCGGCATGCGTTCCATGGTGCCGCCCCACGCCGGCGACCGGAATGGGGACAACTCCCCGCCCGACCTCCGCCCGACCGCCGCCCGGGTGTGCGCGGCTCAGGCGCAGGCGACGGTGTGGTCGGGCCCGACGTCCTGGCTCAGCATGCGGGCGTACGCACCCTCGGGTCCGTCGGCGCGGGCCGAGCAGGCGTCGGAGTCGAACGCGAACGGGCCGAAGAACACCACGTAGATCGGTTCGCCGTCGACGTCGGGCGTCAGCGACGGGCACGTCTGGTCGGTCCGCAGGTAGTTCGAGCCCGGGTACGCGTCGAGCACGTCGCCGATCCCGACTGCGCTCGCCTCGGTGCCGATGGCCGATGCCAGCACCGTGATGTAGCTCCCGTCGCAGCCGGGCTTCGACATCGGTTGGCCCGGCACGCCGAGATCACCCGCCACGGCATCGGGGCCGGCGGACTCGGCGGCGGTGACCGGCACCGTCGTCGGCGAGGTGCTCGACGTCGTCGACGTGCTCGAGGTGCTCGACGTGCTCGGCGTGCTCGACGTCGTCGTCGACGTCGAGCTCGGTGCTGTCGAGGCCGCGACCGCATCGGTGCTCGGCGGCACGCTCGGCATCGGCGCCGGTGTCGTCGTCCCCGCTGCATCCGACACAGGGACGGTCTCGGCCGATGTCGTGCTCGGCGCGGCCGCGTCGTCGTCGCCGTCCTGGCCGCTCACCAGCACCCAGACGATCACGCCGACCAGGAACACGAACACGACGCCGATCACGGCGGGCATGTTGACGTTCCAGCGCTCGCCCGACGCCGGAACCCCGGGGTAGGGGTTGCTCATGGCCTCCAGTGTGGCAGCGCGCCCACACCGACGGGTGGCGGCCGCGTCAGATCCGCACGGCAGGCAGCAGGCGATCGGCGACCGCGGCGTAGATCAGCACCATGCGGTCGGGCACGCCGTCGGCGACCACCAGCCGGCGGATCCGGTTGAGGGCGTGCGGGCGGGGCACGCTGATCAGCACCTGGTGGGTGGCTTCGAGCGTCATGTGGTTGGTGATGAGACCTCGGACCCTGAAGAACGCATCCGACGGCAGCCCGGCACCGGCCGCCGGCTCGAGGCCGATCGTTCGCGTCGACGGGCGCCAGCCGTGGCTCGTCTGACGCAGGGTGGCGATCGGTGCACCGTCGAGCAGGACGGGGAGGCCCGGCGCGAGGAGGTCTCGGATCGCCGCGCGATCACCTGCGGGAGCCTCGATCTCGACGGTGGCGCCGTCGGGTGCCACCGCGCTGATCCGTTCGGGCGTGCGGACGATCTCGAGCGGGCCGAACGGCTGATCGCGGTACGCCATCAGGGGCGCGGACGGCGTCGGAGCGGCCATTCGCGGCTCGTCAGGCTGCTTGCTCGGGGCGGGAACGGCGGCCGGTGACCACGTCACCCAGTCTCGCAGCTACGTCGACGACCGTGCTCGGCGCGACCGTGATCGAGGTCTGGCGCGCGTCGTCGTCGAGGGCGTCTCGATCGACGAGCCACACGCCCTCGGATCCGGCACAGATGAACGTGATCGACTCGTCGGACTCACCGCCCTGCCAGCTGCCGGTGGCTCGGACGACGTGCTCGGCGTGCTCGAGCACGGCGGACAGATCGGCGCTGGCGGCGATCGAGGTGACGCGGCGGTCGCGGGCCAGCGAGACGATCGCATCGTCGACGACCCCCGCAGTCGTCTCGATCGCCGGCCGTCCGGACACCGGCAGATCCGGTGAGAGGCCGACCGCCTGCAGCAGGAGCTGCGGCAACAGCTCGACGTGCGTCGCCGTGATCGTCAGCGTGCCGTCGCCGGCGTCGTCCGGCCGGTGCTCGGTCAGCGTGGCCCGACCCGAGCGGTGCCAGCTGACCATCAGGGGCACGACGCTCGGGCCGGCGAGCCGCTCGATCGCCACCGCCCGGTCACCGGCCACGGATGTCACGGCGAGCGCAGCCACCGTCGGGTGCACCGTTCCGTCGGCGACGAGGCCGGCCTCGACCCATTCGGGTGGCGCCGTGTCGGCGGGGTCGAGGCCGGTGACGAGCCGGACGAGCCGGCGCAGCTCGTCGTGGGACGCGGTCAGTCGCTTGCGGGTCGGGTCGTAATGCATGAACGTCTCCTTCGTGTGTCGGTCGTTTCTGGTCGCCGTGCAGGTCGTCGGACGGGTGCCGGGTCAGCCGAAGATCCCACCGACGAAGCCGGTGACCCCGCCGCCCACGTCGCCGAGGAAGCCGGTGCCCGCGTCCCAGGCGCCGCCGACGAGATCCGAGCCGGTGCTCCAGGTATCGCCGAGGAAGCCGGTGCCGGCATCCCAGGCGCCGCCGACGAGATCCGAGCCGGTGGTCCAGGCGTCGCCGAGGAGACCGGAGCCCACGTCCCAGGCGTCGCCGAGGAACTCGGTGCCCGCATCCCAGGCCCGGTGGGCGAACGCGGTGATGTCGTCCCAGTGGTCGACGATCTCCGCGCCCGCCCACACGAGACCGGTGCCGATCACGAGTGCGGCGGTGACGGGGGTGGGTGCGATCAGGAACGCCGTGGTCGAGGCGGCGAAGCCGGTGCTCGCCCAGTCGGCGACGTAGCCGGCGCCCTCGTCCTGGAACGCCGTGATCGGGTTGCCCTGCTGCCAGATGTTGTGGATGCCGTCGGCGGTGGCGATCACGCCGCCGGCGACGCCGAGCCCCTTGAGCAACGTGCTCGCACCCGGCGACGTCAGCCACCGCCCGATGCCGGCGAGTGCCGGCACCCGTTCGAGTGCGTTGGCCAGCGCCAGGCCGATGCGGCCGTTGTTGAACAGCGGGATCAGGTCGGGGTCGGCACCGTTGAGCAGCCAGGACGTCACCCGGCTGACGCGCAGCAACCCGGCACCCAGCTGGCCGAGCGGGAAGCCGTCGTCGCCACCGCTCCACAGGTTGACGAGGTCACCACCGAAGAAGTCGAGCAGTTCGTCGAGGACCCCGTCGACGACGTCGCCGAACGCGCCCGGCCCGCCGCCGAGACCAACCGCGCCGGCACCCGCACCCGCACCCGCACCCGCACCGATCAGGACGCCGCCGGAGCTTGCTCCACTGCCGACGGCGCTCGCCGCGAGCTGATCGGCGGCGTTGCGGTCGAGCTGCACGGCGGCCTCTCGGAGGTACGCAGCGGTGCCGCCCATCCGAGGGCGGTAGGTGCCGTTCCAGTGCCCGAGGAACCGGGAGGCGACGCCGCCCATCCAGGCGACCGAACGGAGCTGTGACGTGAGGGCCGTGGCATGCCCGTCGAGCTCGTCCGCGGCGAGTCGGAGGTCGTGGGCGGCGCGCTGCAGCTCGCCGGCGTCCGCACCGACGATGGTCATGGTGATCCCTCCTGGTCGTTGGTCGGGCGGCGTAGGAGCCGCCCGACGAGTGCCTCGAGCTCGGCGGAGCTGGTCGGATGCAGGTCGCACGGCGTCGCCGGGTCGTCGACGCGACCGGCGACCAATCCGTGCGCGATCGATCCCACGGCCCAGCGTTCGGTGCTGCCGCCGCCGGTCAACGACAGGACGAGCACGGCGTCGATGCCCGGACCGAGCGACACCGGGGACAGCGCCGTGAGCCGCACCGCCTCGACGGGAGCGGTGGCAGGTGACCGAGGCAGCCCGCCGGCGAGCGAGTCGGCGATCGCCATGACGAGGTCGGCAGCGTCCCGGCCGGCGCTGACCGAGCCGACGACGGGATCGTCGTCGGACGGGCTGACCGCGTGGGTGACGAACGCATCGTCGGTGATCCAGCCGTCGATTCGACGCATGCGGTCCGGGGTGACGGCGAGGAGGCTCACCCGCTGCGACGCTCGCCTGCAGACGGTCCGTGCGATCTCCGCCGCGCCGAGCAGCGCGTCGTCGCCGGCCAGGTCGCGACGGCTGGCGGTGAACGTCGCAGCGGGCTGGAAGGTTCGTGCGCTCATCGGTTCGCTCATCCGCCCAGCCATGATCCGAGCCCTCCGAGCCCTCCGAGCCCTCCGAGCACGGCACCGCCGACGTCGGATGCGAGGTCGTCGACCGCGTCCGCAAGGTCGCCGGCGCGGTCGTCGAGCCAGTCGACCGCGTCCCCGGCGAGGTCGACCGCACTGCCGGCGACGTCGACGGCGGCCGCGCCGACGTCGATCAGCAGGCCGAGGCTGTCCTTGATGTCCTGATACACGTCGACGGCACGGTCCGCTCCCCAGTCGACGACGTCGACCGCGTCGTCGAGCGCCTCGAACGCTTCGCCGGCCAGCGCACCGGCGAGCTCACCGGCGACCCGGCTGACGACCGGAGCGAGCAGGGCTCCGAACGCCGGGACGAGCGCGGTGGTGACCGTGGCGGTCAGGAAGGTGACGCCGTGTTCGATGCCCTCCTCCACGCCGAAGCGCAACGAGGCGTCGGCGAGCGCGTGCACGATGCGTTCGTCGAGCGGGAGTTCGGGGTGGTCGACGACGTCCTGGAGGAGGTCGACGACGAACTCGCCGGCGTCGATGGCGACCTCGGCGGTCTTCAGGAGTTGGACGAACGTGTCGTCGTTCAGGAGATCGATGATGCGGTCGGCGGCGCCGTGCTCGGCGAGCTGCCGGAGGTGGTCGGCGACGGTGGCGAGGTCCGCGCGGGCCGTGCCCAGCTGGCCGAGCGTCGCCTCGACCTGGCCGAGGCGGCGCTCGAGGTCGTCGGCGGTGTCGCGGTGGTCGCCGGCCGGCGCCGTCGTCGGGCCGGGTGTCGCCGCCGGGCCGGGCGCTGCGGATCGACCGGACGCACTCGCCGCGCGCTGCTCGGCGGCATTGGCGGTCAGACCGCCGGCAGCCTCCCGGAGGAACTGCGAGGTCGATGCGACGCGGGGCCGATGGCTGCCGTGCCAGTGCCCGGTGAACCGGGTGGCGACGCCGCCCACCCAGGCCACGGAGCGGAGGGTGGCCGTCAGCGACGCCGACGACCCGTCGAGCTCGTCGGCTGCGGCGCGGAGTCGGCTCGCGGCTCGATCGAGTTCGTCGGGGTCGGCGCCGAGCACGGCTGCGCCGGTCGGGGTGCTGGGTGTTGGCATGGCGTCGTCTCCGTTGGGCTACGACCAGCGTCGTGAGGCCTGCTCCTGACGGTTGGCGTGGTAGTAGGCCTCGTTCGAGGCGTTGGAGAGCTCGCCGGTGAGCTGCATGAGGCCGGGGCTGTGCACCCGGCGCCACTCGTCGACGAACCGATCGTGGTCGCTGCCGGTCCACGGCAGGTTCTCGACCGTCGCCGCCAGCCGCTGGCGCGTGGCCTCGATCTCCTGCTTGCGGCGCCGCAGGGACCAGGCGAACCCGCGGAGGGCGGCGATGTCTGCTCCGACGATGGACATGGTGTCGGTCTCGAGTCGATGGCGGCCGCGATCAGCGGCTCGACGCCTGCTCTTGCTCGTTGGAGTTGCGCATCGCGGTCTGCGACGCCTGCTCGAGTCCGGCGACGACGCTGTTGAGGGCGGCGGTGTGCTGACCGGTCCACTCACCGTGGAACTGCTCTCGGTCGGGGCCAATCCACGGCGTCGAGTTCAGCTGGCCGGTGAGCTGCTGGGTGATGGTGCGGATCTCGTCAGCACGCGTCTGGAGCTGTCGCGACAGCACTCGCACCTGGTTGATGTCCATGCCGGTGAAGTTGCTCATGGGGTGTCCTTTCGTGACGGTTGGTGTTCGCCGACGCTGTTGGTCGGTGGTGTCCGTCACCGTAAGGACGCGCGTCCGCCGTCGGAATGGGGAGCACTCCCCTCCCCCACGCGAGCGAGCCGACGAACAGACGAACGCGTGAGGTTCTTGCGGACTATGTCCGCAGATTCCTCACGCGTTCATGGGACTCACGCGTTCGTGGGAGGGGTTCGGCAGGGTCGCAGCGACCGGCCGTGACACCCGCTCAGTAGGTTCGCAGGTGCGGCGACGGCCGGATCGGGCACCAGATTCCCCCACCAACCTCACCGTGGAGGCCGTGAGATGCCACATCTGTCCCCGACCCTCGCCCGGACCGTCTCGAATCGCCACGGCGTGGTCACCGTGGAGGAGTTGATCCGAGACGGCTTCACGTCGAACTCGATCCGCCGGCTGGTGTCGAAGGGTGCTCTCGTCATCTGTCACAGCCGCGTGTACCGGTTGGCATCAGCGAAGGAGACCTTCCTCTCGCGGTGCGCTGCCGCCAGCATCGCGGATCCGTCAGCAGTCGTCACGGGCGTCGCCGCCGGCCGCCTGTGGGAGTTCCGTCACATCCGACACGTCGAGCAACCGATCGTGCTCGTCGAACACGACCGCTCGCCGCTGAACCGAGGCGTGCTGATCCGACGCACCAACGTGCTCGAGCCAGAGGACTGGACGCTGCGGCCCGACGGGATTCGTGTGGCGAGCCCGACGCGTGCGTGGTTCGACTGCGCCCGCGACATGACCGACGAACGCTTCGAGCGGCTCACCGAATGGGTGCTCGACCATCACGCAACCGTGCCTGCGCTGTGGCGGACTCGTCGACGGCTGAATCATCGGGGGCGCCCCGGCTTGGCGCGAGTCAATCGAGTGCTGAGCCAGCGAGAGGCATGGCAACGCCCCGCTGGCTCAGGGCTCGAACTGATCGTGCTGAACGCCCTCGAGGCGAGCGGCGTTCGCGGCATCGTCCGCCAACACCCGATTCGGCTGCCCGACGGCGTCGTCATCCACTGCGACGGTGCGCTGCCCGACATCCGATGGGCCGTCGAGATCGATCACGTGACGTGGCACGGAGGCCGTCTGGACGCGCAGCGCGACAAGGGGCGCGATCGGAAGCTGCGCCGCGTCGGCTGGGACGTGGACCGCGTGACCGACGTGGAACTGCGCGAGCGCTTCGACGACACCATCCGCGAACTCGTCGACATCATCGCCGAACGTCGCAGGCAGCGGGCCGCGTGACCCGTCGCCAATGGCGGCCGCAACGCGTGAGCTTCTTGCGCACTATGGCCGCAAGAAGCTCACGCGATCGGAACCCGGGGAGGCGCTCGCCGTCAGCCGCCGGTACCGGCCGCGATGGCCGCGTCGAGCTGGGTGCGGTCGACGCCGCAGTCGGTGCCCGCCTGGATGACGACGTCGAGCGCGGCCGGATCGGACGCCAGCAGCAGCGGCACGAGTGCGGCCTCGCCGCCCTCGAAACGTTCGAACGCCGTCACGATCGTGCAGTGGGCGGCGTTGCCGGCCACCCCTTCGGCGGTCAGCAGGTCGTGCAGGGCCGGACCGAACGTCGTCTCGGGGGCCGTGTCGGGGAAGCCGGCGGGATCGATCGCCGGGCCCGCCGGTTCGGTGGTCTCGGGTGCCGCGGTCGACTCGGTCGACGGCGGCGGCTCCTCGCCCTCCCCCAGTGTGGTGGTCGGCGCCGGCACCGTGGTCGTGGTGGTCGTGGTGGTGGTCGTCGTCGACGTGGTGGTCGTGGTCGGCAACGGCACCGCAGCGAACGCGACCTCCGACGACTCGCCGGTGCCGGTGTCGGCCGATGCGTACACGGCGCCGACGGCACCGACGAACGCCACGAGGCCGACCCCGGCGGCGACGGTCTGGTCGCCGGGGAGCGGCGCCGCGAGCTTGACCGCCGCCGAGGGGTCCTCCTGCGACTCGGTGCCGAGCCAACCCTTGGTGTCGACCCAGACCATCATCGGCGGCATCAACACGAGGGCGCTGAACAGGGCGATGGCGACGTTGAGCGTCACGATCAGCCCGAAGTCGCGCAGCAGCGGCAGCGGCGACGCGACCAGCACCGCGAAGCCGCCGATCGTCGTGACCGCCGACGTGAAGAACGCCCGGCCGGTACGGGCAGCGGCCGTGTCGCTGGCGTCGCGAGGCTCGAGTGCGCTCTCGCGCTCTTCGAGGTAGCGCCCGAAGATCAGCACCGAGAACTCGGTGCAGGTCGCGATCACGAGCGGGCCCGACACCGTGGTCAGGGGACTGAGCTCGATCCCGATCAGCGCGACGATCATCGTGGACGCGCCGACCGCGAGGAACACCGGCACGAGCGCGAGCAGCGCCCGACTCAGGCTCCGGAAGCGGAGCAGCAGGAACAGCGCGGCCAGCGACAGTGCGAGATAGGTCAGCTCGGCCCGGTTCGACGAGAGGTTCTCGAGCAGGCCGACACCCACCGTGGCGAGACCGGCCGGGGTGGCGCTGACGGCATCCTGACCGTCGGGCAGGTCGGTGAGCAGGATGCTGTCGGCGTCGAGTTCGAGGGCGGCGATACGGGCGTCGAGGTCGTCCTTCAGATCGTCGACGAGCACCGCCCGCTCCTCGAGCCCGGCCTCCGCGATCCGCAGGTTGACCTGTGCGGCCGTCGGGACGTAGTCGGCCGGGTCGTAGTCGTCCGGCAGCGGCTCGGGTGGCGGCGGGAACGCCAGCGCCCGCGCGATCGCGGGTGTTCGGCTGGCCGCGTCGGTCGATGCGCTGACGATGTCCTCCTCCGAGGGTGGGATGACCGTCGCCCCCGGGATCTTGATGATCTTCCCGAGCGTGTTGACGTAGCTCGACGAGGAGACGACGAGCTCGCGTTCCTCGGCGGCGATGGTGAAGTCGTGGATCAGGTCGATGACGTCCTGGTCGAAGACGTTGTTGGCCTTGACGACCACGCCGAGCGTGGTGGCGAAGCCGGTCTCCTCCTCGAGCCGGTCGACGTCCTTGACGACCTCGCTGCCCTGATCGATCCACTTGATCGGGTCGGACTCGATCTTCATCCGCCCCTCGACGAGCACGCCGCCGACGAACAGGAACACCGACAGGAGCAGCAACCCGAGCCCGGCCCTGGTGGGCAGGCCGCCGAGCTTGACGACCACCCGCTCGACGAGCGACGGGCCGCGCTTCTCGGTCGGCGCCGACCACTCGCGGATCCCGAGGATCGATGCCGGCAGCACGATGCCCACGGCGACGAGGATGATGACGCCGATCGCGAGGAGGACACCGAAGTCGCGGATCATCGGCACACGGGAGAGCTGCAACGCGAGGAACGCGACGACGCCGGCGAGCGTCGCGGCGATGAGCGGCGGCGCGAGGTTGGCGACGGTCTCGGCGATCGGGTGCTCCTCCTTGTCGAGCACGACCTCCTCCTCGACCCGGTTGTGGATCTGGATCGCGAAGTCGATGCCGAGCCCGATCAGGATCGGCAGCCCGGAGATCGTCACCAGCGACAGGTCGATCCCGATGAGGCCGAGCAACGAGAACGTCCAGACGACGCCGACGAGCACGGCGAGCAGCGGCAGCAGGCGCCAGCGGACCCGGAACATGAGCGCCAGCACCACCATCATCACGACGATCGCGATCGCGCCGAGCGTGAGCATCCCGCCCTGCAGGTAGTCGTTGATCTCCTTGAGGTAGACGGGGGAGCCGGTGACCGTGAAGTCGAACCCTTCGAACGATGCGGTCTCGAGGATCGCGAGGAGGTCCTCCGTCGCCGCCGACTGGTCGTCGAGGCTGAGGTTGCCGTCGAGCACGACGCCGCCGACCGCGGTCTGCTGGTTCGGGAACGTGCTGGCGAGCGAGAGCCGGATGCCACGGTCTGCGTCGTCGGCGGGCGGCTGTGGCTCGCCGTCGACCATCTCGAACCCGGTGTTGTCGAAGATCAGCAGGTCGACGTACTCGGGGTTGGGCTCGACGCCGCCGACCGCGTCGTCCAGGAATCGCTCCTCGGTGGGGATCAGGCCGCGCCGGGCGAGGCTCATCGTGATGTTGTCGCCCCGGGCCGCACTGCCCGCCTCGTCGCGCTGAGGTGCGGCGAGCAGCGCCGCCTGGCCGGCGCCCGAGAGCAGCGCATCGCTGTAGGTGAGCGACGTGAGCGGGGTGATCGCCGAGAATACGTTGTCGACGCCGGCGAGCTCGACGTTGAGGCGGCGCAACTCGTCGAGGTTGGCGCCGGCGTAGAGATCGGAGACGTCGTTGCCCTCCTGCGCGGAGAACAGCAAGATGACCGTCTCACCGCCGAAGTTGTCCTGGAACTCGACGTTGTCGATCGCGATCTGCGAGTCGGGGTTCAGGTAGCTGTCCTGACCTGTTGCGAAGTCGTTTCTCGTGAGTCCGATGGCCAAGACCGCCGTGATCACGATGACGACACCCATCACGATCTTCCAGTGCTTGCCCAGCTGGACCCCGGTGGCCCTCCAGAAAGATTCCATGAAGGGACCATACGCCACGCGTGCGGACGGCCACCATGGGTGAAAGTCCCATGTCATCGGTCACAGAAAGCGGGCGCCGCCCACGACACGACGGCCGACGGCGCGGTACGATCGAGATCAGTCGGGAGGCGGGCTTCCGGCACCGAGCGGGAGACGCAGCACCGCGCACACCACGCGTCATGCAGAGCGACCACGAGACCACACGCCACGAACGCGAGCACAGCGCCCGCTCACGAACGCGGGCGGACAGCGGTGCCACCTTCGTCGAGATCCTCGTCGCCATCGTACTGACCGGGCTCGTCGTGATCGCCACCCTCGCCGCGCTCCGCGCGACGATCATCGGCACGCGCCTCGAGCGCGACCACTCGAAGGCCCAGCAGTGGCTCCAGTCCGCGGCAGAGGTGATCGAGGACCAGAACTACGGCGAATGCGACTCCGTGCCGCTCTCCGGACCACAGATCCAGTCGAACTACCAGTTGGCCGTCGACGCCGAGGCCACTCGGCCGTTCGGCTTCGCCGGCGCCACGATGACCGTCGGGATCCCCGACGTCTGGGACGGATCGCAGTTCGTCGCGTTCGGCTCGCAGACGACGTGCTACGACGACGTGCTGCTCCGGCAGCAACGCGTTCAGATCGAGGTCACGAGTTCCGACGGTGAGATCATCGAGTCGGTGCAGGTCATCAAGCGCGACCGCCCTGGAGCGAACCCGTGAACACGGCACCGGTGGATCGCTCGCCGCGCGACGGCTTCACGCTCATCGAGGTGGTCGTGGTCGTCACCATGATCGCGGTCATCGGTGCGGTGCTGGCCGCCACGTTCGTCGTCATCGCTCGCACGACACCTGCCAGCGCCAATCGAGTCGACGATGCCCGCTCGCTGCTGAACCTCACCAACTGGCTCCCGCAAGACGTCGGGTCGACGTCCGAATCGGGCTTCAGCAGGGGCGACAACCCGACCGGATGTGACAGCGGCACCGTCCCCGCGTCCCAAGGATTGCTCGAGCTGCAGTGGTCCGAGGGTGCGACCACCTATGTCGTGAACTACCGCTTCGTCGACGACACCGCCGACATCGGCTCGATCGTCCGGTACTCGTGCCTGCTCGGCGGGCCTGCGACCGCGATCAACATGACGGCACCGCTGCAGAAGATCCCCGGCGGCACGCAGTCCGAGCAGCCCGCGCCGGTCGACATCGTGCTCGAGCCGACCACGATGGCGAACGGCATGCCCGGCGTCCGTGGCCTCCAGTTCGAGGTGCGGGTGGTCGACGACGACGGGGTCACGCAGCGCGAGTTGCTCAGTCTCGACGTGTACACCGCGAACGTGGTGACGACACTGCCACCCACGACGACCACGACGACCGCACCGAACAGCGCACCGATCGCCTACGACATGTGGGTCACGATCAACCTCGACGCCGCTCCGTTCACGATCACCCTGCCGGCCGTCGACCCCGACGGAGACAGCATCGCGATCTCGGCGCCCGACATCGTCGCCGACCCCGAGCTCAACCTGACCATCGGTGCCGGGCTCGACATCGACGTCCAGGCGCTGACCAGCCTGGGAGCGATCAACAACGGCACGTACGAGTTCTTCTACAAGGTGGCCGACACGTCGTCGGCGCTCTCCAACGAGGGCACGGTCTCGGTGTTCGTCTTCAACGTCCCCACCCCGACCACGTCGACGACGCTGCCGACCTGCACGGCGTCGTTCGATCCGGTGACCCCGACGGACCCGTCGACGATCTCGCTGAGGCCGAACGGCAGGCTGCAGGACGACCTCACGATCAACATCACCACGAACGGCAACTGCACCCCCTTGGTCGTCACGTTCGACCCGATGCCGAACGACGCCAACATGACGCCCGAGGCGATCGCGTTCGGGGGCTTGACGTCGGTCACGATCGACAAGAACGCCTACACCTGGGACGCGGCGGAGACCAGCTTCGAGTTCACGCTGCGACAGGGCGCGAACGGTCTGCCAGAGGACACGCACACCGTGGCGGTGGTGCCGTGAGGATCCGACGCGACCACGGCACGGTGCTGCCGCTCGTCCTGGTGATCGTCGTCGTGCTGTCGCTCGTGGTGATCAGCGTCGCGAAGTACTCGGCAGCCACCCTTCGCCAGGGCCAGGTCGTCGAGGCCTCCGCCGATCGTCTCGCAGCAGCCGACGGCGCGACCGACAACGCCCTCGAGGCGATCGACCGGGGGTCGTCGCCGTGCACGATCACGGCCCTCGGCGCCAGCGGGTACACCTACCCGCTGGGCGACACGGTCAACGACATCGACCCGTCGATCACGTGCCAAGTGGTCGGCGGCCAGGTCAACGCCGTCGACTCGTTCGCCGTCATCATCACCGGCGACGGTGGACAGACCGGGCCGCTGCTCGAGATCACCAACGGTGGCTCCTCACCGCAGGCCCAGAAGGTGTTCGAGGGCCCGGTCTACCTGGCGCGCACGCCTCGCGCGAACGCGCCGAACCAGACGATGGACTTCTCGGCGACGCTGACGCTCAAGGACGGCGACCTCTGGTACAGCAACCCGACCTGCCCGGCGACTGACGTCGACCTCCCGACGCAGCTGACCATCACGCCTGCCGGCTACACCACCAAGTGCCTCACCGACGACTGGTTCACGCTGTTCGGCTCGCGCAAGCCGCCGGTTCCAGCGGTCGCCGCGCTCACGCCGCAGGCGTCGACGACGCCGACGCCCGACGCCAACGGCTGCTACATCTGGCCCGCCGGCCGCTATTCCTCGCCACCGCAGCTCGCGAATCAGAGCTACAACTACTTCGAGTCCGGCGACTACTTCTTCGACGACATCGGCACCTGGCAGCTCGCGAACACGTTCGTGCTCGCCGGCTACCCGGGCAGTATCGGCCCCGGCATCCCGGGATACAAGAACAGCGACACGTACGCAACCAACCCGTGCCGCAACGCCTGGAACTCCGCCGCCGACCAGAGTGGGGCGGCGTTCTTCATGGGTGGCACCAGCAACATCGACCTCACCAACAACTCCGCGCTCGAGATCTCCGGCCGCGCCCAAGGCGCCTACAACGTCGGCCTGCAGGCGCTGGACGCCGCCGACGCCGGGGCCCTGGCCAGCACGATCACCGGCGACGGTCGCATCGTGCTGTCGAACTCCGGTACCAACAAGCAGCTCTCGATCCAGGGCCTCGTCTGGGCGCCCCAGGCCGGGCTCGAGTTCGACCTGATCGCCAACGATGCGGTCGCGGCGCTGACGGGCGGGGCGGTCGTGGCAGAGCTGAGTGCCGGCGCCTCCGCGCAGGCCAACAACTTCGTGATCCGCGTCGACACCCAGCCGTCGACGGCCAACGTCGAGCTCACGGTGACGGCGACCAAGGAGGGCACCACGAAGGTGCGCACGCTGATCACCTACCGAACCGACACCGAGTACGCCGTGCTCAGTCGACGTGTCACCGAGATCACTCCGGAGTAGCGCCTGACCTAGGCTCCGCTCGTGTCATGGGAGGAGCTGGCCCGCGGAGTCGAGCTGCCGTTCGATCCCGAGCTGACGATTCCCGAGCTGCACCCGTACCGGCTCGACGTGCCGAATCCGCCCGTCGTGGACGACGTCGAGAAAGCCGCCCGCGCCGCAACGGTCGAGACGTTCACGGGCGAGGTCGCCCATGCCACGACGATTGCCGTCGGGGCGGGGTCACGAGGGCTGACCGGGCGGGTCGAGATGCTGCGCGGCACGATCGCTGCGCTGCGCGAGCTCGGCGCCGAACCGTTCGTCGTGCCGGCGATGGGTTCGCACGGCGGAGCCACGGCCGAGGGCCAGCAGGCCATGCTCGCGTCGCTCGGCATCACCGAGGAGGCGATCGGCGCCGAGATCCGCTCGTCGATGGAGACCGTCGTCGTGGCCCGGACGCCCGACGGCGAGCCCGTGCCGCTGGATGCGAACGCGGCCGCTGCCGACCGGATCCTGCCGGTCAACCGGGTCAAGCCGCACACGTCGTTCCACGGCCCGATCGAGTCGGGCTGCACGAAGATGGCGATCGTCGGGTTCGGCAAGCAGCCGGGGGCCGCACGGTTCCACGCCGCCACGCCCGACCTCATGTCCGGCCGGCTGGTCACCGCCGTCGACGCCCTCCGCGCCACCGGGCGGCTGCTCGGGGGGATCGCATCGGTCGAATCGGCTGCCGGTGAGGTCGTCCGCGTCGAGGGTCTCACGGCCGACGGCGTCGGTGGCGAACCGGAGCGTGAGCTCACCGCCTTCGCCCGGACGCTCGTGCCGGCGCTGCCGTTCGACGAGATCGACGTGCTCATCGTCGAGCGGGCCGGCAAGGACATCTCGGGGCCGGGCATGGACCCGAACGTCACCGGCCGGTTCTGGGTGCACGGCCTCGACGACCTGCCGTCACCGACCGTGCGTTCGATCGTGCTGCTCGACCTGACCGAGATCACCGGGGGCAACGCCAACGGGATGGGGTTCGCCGACTTCATCCCGGCGTCGCTCGCCAACAAGGTCGACTTCCGGACCACCTACGTCAACTGCTTCACGGCTGGGCCGGCGGGCATGCGCCGCAGCCGCCTGCCCATGGTGCTGCCCGACGAGGAGTCGTGCATCAAGGCGGCGCTCTCGATGTGCGGGCGGGCGCCGGGCGAGCCGCGGCGGGTGGTGCGCATCCCGTCGACGCTGCACCTCACCGAGTGCCTCGTCAGTGAAGCCCTCCTGTCATGACAACGTGCCGTGTTCGTCAGCAATCGATCCCGGCGGAGGCCATGTTGATCAAATATTGATGCCATAACGTTGCTCGCCCCAAGCCTTCGCAAAGCTTGCTCAGGGTCGGCGATCCGCCGCCGAAACACGAGGTGTGACCGCTCGTCCCAGCGCGACCACACGTGACCGCGGCGTTTCGATGATCGAGATGCTCGTGGCGATCACGCTGATGGGCATCGTCGTCGTCACCGTGCTCGTCGCGATGCGAACGACGACCAAGGCGGCGGCCATCGACCGCGACCACGCGATCGCATTCGCGTGGCTGCAGGCAGCCTCGGACGAGGTCTACCGCCAGCCTCGCGTCCCCTGCGACAGCGCCACCGACCCGGTGTCGACCTACAGCACCTACGCACAGAGCGCGGCCCGACCGAACCAGTGGCCCGTCTCCTCGGGGGCGACGATCGCCGTCACGAACGTGGAATACCTGGGTCGAGCCTCATCCTCGGACCCGTTCGAGTGGGATGCCACGTACTGCTTCGAGGGCAGTGGATACCTCGACAGCCCGCTCTACACCCAACGGGTCACGATCGAGGCTCGCAACCCGAGCGGCGAGATCGTCAAGACACTCCAGATGGTGAAGAACGAGGGGTGATGACGACCGTGGACGACGGCCGCAGCGACGACGGCTTCACGCTGATCGAGACGCTCCTCGTCATCTCGCTGCTGAGCGTCATCGTCGCCGGCATGGCGACCGCCTTCATGGTGATCGTCAGGACGGCACCCGACACCGAGATCCGCATCAACGATGCCCGTTCGACGCGGGGCCTGGCGACGTGGCTGTCCCACGACACGACGTCGACCCCTCGGTTCCAGCCGGAGACTTCGCAGGGCGGGATCGACATCGATCCGACCGATACCGGCACGAACAATCGCTGCGGTGGCGCTGGGACCAACGTGCTGCACCTGCGATGGGTCGAGGCGGGTTTCACGACACAGACGTTCGTGGCGAATTATCGATACGTCGTCGATGGCGACGAGGCCCGCGTCGTGCGGTACACGTGCTCACGGTCCGGCGCCGCAGCGTTCGGTCCGGCCCACGAGCAGAACCTCACCTCGGGACTCGAGCCGGGTTCACCGCCGATCCTGGCCTTGAACCGTGTCGATCCGTTGGATCCGAGCTCCGACGTCGAGTCGATCGACCTGACGCTCACGGCCCAGAGCGGTGAGCAGGTCATCGTCCAAACCGGTTCTCGTAACCCGACCCAGTTCTTCCCGTGATGCGCCAGCAGTCGCCCCAACCCCATCGCGATCGCGGGTCTGCACTGCCCCTGACGCTCGTTATCACGATCGTCCTGGCGCTCGTGGTCGTCGGCATCGCCCGCTACTCCGCGGCCAGTCTTCGGTTCGGTCGGGTCGCCGAGGACCGCAGCGACCGACTCTCGGCCGCCGACGCCGGCATGCGCTACGCAATCGACCAGCTCAAGCTGCGCAACGCGGGCTGCATCCTCGACACGCAGGAGGCGGTGCTCCCCGGCGTCGACGCCGACTTCAACGACGCGACCGCGGCCGTCGTCTGCGAGCGCGTCACGAACGGCTTCGAAGGCATCGCAGCGTACGCCGCGGTGATGACCGGCGAGGGGCTGTCCAGCACCGACGCCCTCTTGCTCTCGGCGGGCGGCGCGAGTGTCGACAAGGTGCTCGGCGGACCCGTCTTCATGTCCACGGTCGAGGACACGTCCTTCGCACTCAACGCAGCGGTGCGCATCGAGAACGGTCCGCTGCTCTATTACGACAGCTCGGGCACCGTGCCGTGCAGCTCCAAGAAGCCGAACGAGCTGGCCCCTGTCAGCGACGGCGACCTCGTCTTCTCGCCCGAACTGATCTTCGGGCCCATCTGCGTGACCGTGCCGTGGACCGACCTGTTCGACAGCCCCGAGGTGCCCGACCTGACCACCCTCACGATCCGCGACGGCGCGGCGCCGCTGACCGACCCGAACGGCTCGTACCAGGACATCTCTGGCGCCGGCGGGTGCCGCGTCTTCGAGCCGGGCCGCTACATCACGCCACCCGACGTGCAGAACCGGGACTCCTACTTCCGGTCCGGCGTGTACCTGGTCGACCTGCCGGCCGGCAACGAGACCTTCGAGGTCGTCAGCTCGGTCGTCACGGCGGGCGGCGTCAACCCGCTCGTCAGTAGCGACAACGAGATCGGCGGGCAGACGAACCGCTGCCTGCAAGTGCAGGACGACGACGAGAGCCTGGGGCTGTACGGCGCGACGTTCTACCTCACCGGCGGGTCGCACATCGTGGTTCGGCAACAGGGGGCGCTGGAGGTCCACGCGCTGCAGCAAGGCACGGACTACGTCAGCATCCAGGCGCTGTGCGACCCCGACCCGAACGGCAACGGCACACCGGAGGCGATCGAGTTCGAGACGATTCCCGGCGAGCAGGACGGGTACTGGTGCAACGCCGACGGCGACGGCGGGACCGGCACGTTCAGCACGCTGACGGCGCCCGCGCCGACGAGCCTCGACACGATCATCTACACCCGGGAGGGCAACAACCGCGAGATCGCCACCCACGCCCTGGTGTACGCACCGCTCGCGGAGATGGAGTTCGGCAACGCGACCAACACCGCCGACCAGAAGCTGCTCGGCGGTCTGATCGTCGCACGGCTGAAGCTGCAGTCGTCGGCGTCGGCAACGAACTTCGAGATCTCGGTTCCGACCAGCCCGATCACCGCCAAGATCCAGCTCACCTCGAATGCCTACAAGCGCGGCAAGACGACGATTCGGGCGGTCGTCGAGTATCGGCCGTACGAGGACGACATCGATGATCGGGTCCGCATCAACTCCTGGCGAGTGTGCGACATCGACTCGTGCTAGCGGTGGCCGGCGACCCTGACCTGTGGTGCGCCGGGCCCGGCATGCCACCGGCGAGGCGCGACGACGAGAGATGTGCCGTGTGCACGTTCGAGGACGCGGGAACGAGGCCGGCGGTCTGCTGGGGCTCGCGAACAGCGCACACGTTGGTGGACTTGGCACGAGTCGGGGTGCGCACTCACGTGCCGAAGCCGAAGCCGAGGTCGGGCGCGGTCAGCAGCGGGGCGTAGGCGACGCCCGCCGCCTCGCACATCGCTGCGCACGTGCCGCCACGGTCGACGATCAGGCTGACGAGGACCGGCTCGGCGCCGAACTCGCGCACGATGTCGACCGCCTCCATCAGGGACGTGCCGCGGGTGGTGGTGTCCTCGGTGATCACGACGCGGTCGCCCGGCTCGAGCGCGCCCGCCAGGCGGCCGGTCACGCCGTGTCCCTTGGCCTCCTTGCGCACGCTGAAGCTGCGCAGCTGTCGGCCGCGCGTCGCAGCGATCGCGGCCACGCCGAACGCGACGGGGTCGGCGCCCATCGTCAGCCCGCCGATCGCCGTCGCATCCTCGGGTATCACTTCGAGCATCGCGTCGGCGACGAGGATGATGCCGTCCGGGCGACACGCGGTCTGCTTGGTGTCGAGGAACCAGGTCGACGTCGCGCCGGACTTGAGCGTGAACTCACCGCGCTTGACCGAGTGCTCGAGCACGTGGGCCCGCAACGCGTCGAGCGGAGGGGTCAGCTCGGGAAGCTCGCCGTGTTCGCTCACGACGCCGACCGTAGTGCCGCGGGCCGTCGCTCGGGACTCTGCGGCAGACAACACGACGTCCGACGTCCAGATGACTGCCACAGAGACCCCGACCCAACTCTGCGGCAGACAACACGACACCCCACGTCCAGATGACTGCCACAGAATCGCAGCCCGCGCGATCGCGTTAGGTTCGGCGGCATGCAGCTCGCCGATCTCCGCATCTTCACCGAACCGCAGCAGGGTGCCACGTACGACCATCTCCTCGCGATCGCGCGGCGCGCCGAGGACCTCGGCTTCGGCGCCTTCTTCCGCAGCGACCACTACCTCAAGATGGGTGACGTCTCCGGGCTCCCCGGCCCGACCGATGCATGGATCACCCTCGCCGGCCTGGCGCGCGACACGAACACGATCAGGCTCGGCACGCTCGTCACGGCCGGGACGTTCCGGATGCCCGGTCCGCTCGCGATCTCGGTTGCCGGCGTCGATCAGATGTCGAACGGGCGAGTCGAGCTCGGGCTCGGCGCGGGCTGGTACGAGGCGGAGCACACCGCCTACGGCATTCCGTTCCCGTCGCTCGGCGATCGCTTCGACAGCCTCGAGGACCAGATGGCGGTCATCCACGGGCTGTGGAACACGCCGGACGGCGAGACGTTCACGTACGACGGGGCGGTCTGGGGCGTCACCGACTCCCCCGCGCTGCCCAAGCCGGTGCAGGCGGGCGGGCCGCCGATCATCGTCGGCGGCGGTGGCAAGGTCCGGACACCACGCCTGGCGGCCCGCTACGCAGCCGAGTTCAACATGGGGTTCGCGCCGGTCGAGCGGTTCACCGAGCAGCTCGCGACGGTTCGGGCGGCCTGTGAGGCGAACGACCGCGACCCCGACTCGCTGATCTACTCGATCGCGCTCGTCGCCTGCGTCGGCGGCGACGAGGCCGAGATCGAGCGGCGTGCAGCCGCCATCCATCGCGAGCCGGCAGAGCTTCGGGAGCACGGTGTCGCCGGGTCGCCGGACGAGGCCGCCGCGACGATCCGTCGGTACGTCGATGCCGGCGCCGATCGGGTCTACCTCCAGATCCTCGACCTCGGGGACCTCGACCACCTCGACCTGATCGCCGGCGAGGTCGCGTCGCGACTCAGCTGACCGCGAGCACTCACTCCCACCGGATGCCGAGGTGATCGAGCGCGTCGTCGAGCACGTCGGCGAGCAGCGGGTCGCGAAGCCCGGCGTGCTGCAGCTCGTCGACGTCGGGCAGGTCGGGGAGCCGGGCCGCGTCCGGTGCGCGCAGCAGCATCGAGATCGCCTCGGCCTCGGGATCGGTTCGCGGGTGCAGCTCGATCACGTCGGCGACCCGACCGCCGTCGGCGTCGTCGCGCTGGCGCCGCCGGTCGGCGAGCCTTTCGGCGGCAGTCGATCCTCCGACCGGGCCGACCCCACCGGCCGGGCCGACCCCACCTGTCGGATCACCGACCGGATCGTCGACCTGGCGCGCCGGCCGCGCGCTGTGCCGCCACCGGTCGACGAGCGTCGGTTCGATGGCCACCTCGTCGGACAGGGTGAACATCGCAGCGACGGCGTGCTTGCACGCCTCGGTGCCGGTACCGGCGTCGTCGGGACACGTGCACTGCACCCAGAGCTCGCGCTTCGACGGCACACCGCTGCCACCTGCCGCCTCGATCGTGACGACGTAGGGCTCGGCCCGCCCGCCCTGCACCTCGGCCGTGACGGCCCCGTGGCCGACGACGATGTCGACCACGGCGTCGTCGGCCCAGTACCGCTTGCCCCGCGCCAGCCGGCCCTGATCGCTCAGCTCGGCGGCGAGCACCTTGATCATGGTGGCGAACAGGCGACCGGGAGGGTTCGGCCCGTACGGCTTGCGGGGTGTGCTCACGCGCCGCCCCCTCCGATTCGTGCCGATCCAACAGCGGATACCGCGTGCGCGGTGTCCTCACCCACCGCCCCCTCCGAACGGCGCCGATCGAGCAACGGACCGAACGTCTCGCAGGCGGTGCTCACGCGCCACCACCTTCCAGCAGCACCAGCTCGGCGAGCTGGTCGGCCGACAGCTCGGACAACCAGGCCTCGCCCGAGCCGACGACCGCGTCGGCGATCGCCCGCTTCTCGTCGATGACCTCACCGATCCGCTCCTCGACCGTTCCCTGGCAGACCAGCTTGTGCACGTTGACCGTCTGGCGCTGCCCCATCCGCCAGGCGCGGTCGGTGAGGTCATCGACGAGAAGCGGGCGATCGCCGACGCGGTCGTCGGCTCGGGCGAGGCCTGGTTGTCCGAGCTGTCGGCCGACCAGCTCGCCGAGCTGGTGCTGCTGGAAGGTG
>NZ_JASJCS010000072.1 GCF_030065885.1 Ilumatobacter sp.
ATCCGCCAGGACAGCTACGACCGGTCGAGCTTCATGCCGGGCGTGATCCTGGCCTGCAAGCGCATCGCCGATCACCCCGGTCTCACGGTGGGCCTCGACGACTACCTCGGGCTCTGAGGCGCGGCAGCTCTCGTCGCATCCCTCTCATCCCGCTGGTTGATCGAGTCGCGCCGCCCGATCAGGGCCTATCCCAGCGCGGCGAGCGCGGCGTCGTAGTCGGGTTCGTCGCCGATCTCGCCCACGAGCTGCGTATGAACGACGTTGCCGGACTCGTCGACGACCACCACGGCGCGGGCCATCAGCCCGGCGAGCGGGCCGTCTTCAAGCTTGACGCCGTATGCCTCGGCGAAGTCGCCGCGGAACGCAGAGCCGGTCTTCACGTTCTCGATCCCCTCGGCGCCGCAGAACCGACCGGCAGCGAACGGCAGATCCTCCGAGACGCACAGCACGACCGCGTCGTCGCGATCCGCGGCGCGCTCGTTGAACGTGCGGACGCTGGTCGCGCAGGTGGGCGTGTCGATGCTCGGGAAGATGTTCAGCACGACCTTCTTGCCGGCCAACGACTCGCCGGTGATCTCTGAGAGATCGCTGCCGACCAGTGAGAACCCGGGTGCCGAGCTGCCGACTGTCGGCAGCTCGCCGGACGTGCTGAAGGGGTTGCCGCGAAGGGTCACTTGAGCCATGCGCAGTTCCTAGCAGCGATGGCCCGCACGGGCGAACTCAGCGCCGCCGGAGGCGCAGTCCGCAGCGATCAGCGGGCGGCGCCGCGCCGGAAGTTGCGCATGTTGATCAGCACGACGAGCACGAGCGAGATGCCGACCGCCCACCACGAGTACCGCTGCAGCCAGGAGAGGAAGTCGGTGAGCTGCTCCTCGAAGATGTTGGCGAGCCACCAGATCAGCGCCAGTCGCGCACCGATGCCGACCGCCAGGAACAGCGCCAGCCGTTGCCACGACGTGCGGTGGATGCCGCTGAGCGCGGCCACGAGGTTGCTGCCCGCGAAGAACGGGATCACGACCCACTCGGCGCGCCCGAACCCCCGGTTGAACTGATCGAGCGCCTCAGGCGTCACGCCGAGGTATTTGATGAACCAACGCAAGGCTTCGTCGGAGTACGCGCGCCCGATCAGATGGCACACGACGAAGGCTGCAGCGATGCGGAGCGGCCCGATGATCCAATACGAGATCAGCGAGATGTCGGCGCCGAGCGCGAGCGCGAGGTAGCGGTTGCGGCTCGACAGCAGCAGCAGCTGCTCGGGGCTCGACTCGAGCAACTTCGCCCAGGTGACGCCGGCGATGTTGGTGCAGACCACGAGGCCGACGAACGCCGCGAGCGGGAGCGGCGCCCAGCGCGGGCGTGAGTGTCCCAGGACCTCGGGCGCCGCGTGCTCGGTCACCGAGCGGACGTTACCGGCTCTGTGCGTCCACCGAACCGCACGCTGGGCGTCCGCAGGCGCCGGCCCACTACCGTCTGCCGCCATGCACGGATTGATGCAGGACGTCCCGCTCACGATCACGCACCTGTTCGACCGGGCCGAGCGGTACCACGGGCACAAGCCGATCGTGACCGCCACGCCGTCGGGGCGCGAGCGCACGGACTACGCCACGTGGGCCGAACGGACGCGGCGGCTCGGGGGCGTCCTCGACGCGCTCGGTGTCTCCGACTCGGGCAGGGTGGCGACGTTCGCCTGGAACACCGCCCGGCATCTCGAGCTGTACTTCGCCGCCCCGTGCACGGGTCGTGTGCTGCACACGCTCAACATCCGGCTGTTCCCCGACCAGCTGACCTACATCGTCAACCATGCCGACGACGAGGTGATCTTCGTCGACCGGTCGTTGCTGCCGCTGTTGGCGCCGCTGCTGCCGACGTTCGAGAACCTGCGGCACCTTGTGCTCATGGACGACGGCGCCGGTGACGTTCCTGCCGACCTCGCGGGACACGAGCTGCTCGACTACGAGTCGTTGCTCGCCGACGCATCGCCCGTCGACTTCGGCGTCGACGACGAACACCGCGCGGCGAGCATGTGTTACACGAGCGGCACCACCGGCAACCCGAAGGGCGTGCTCTACAGCCATCGCAGCACGTTCCTCCACACCTTCGGAGCGATGACGGTCGACAACCTCGGCGCGCGGGAAGCCGACGTGATCATGCCCGTGGTCCCGATGTTCCACGCCAACGCCTGGGGGCTCGCGCACGCCGCCGTCGCATCGGGTGCCTCGCTCGTGATGCCCGGTCCCGATCTGTCGGGCAGGGCGCTCGCCGATCTCATCGTCGACGAACGCGTCACCGTCGCGGCCGGTGTGCCGACGATCTGGATGCAGGTGCTGCCCGAGCTCGAGGGCCGCGACACGTCAGCCCTCCGAGCGATCCCGTGTGGTGGCTCGGCGGTGCCGAAGGCGCTGTCGGAGGGCTACCGCGAACAGCTCGGCAAGCCGATCCTGCAGGCGTGGGGCATGACCGAGACCAGCCCGATCGCGGCGGTGTGCCACCTCGACGTCGACGAGGCGAGCCTGCCGGTCGACGACCAGGCCGAGCTGCGCACGATGGTGGGCCGGATCGCGTTCGGAGTCGAGATGCGCGTGGTCGAACCCGACACGCAGGCCTCGGTGCCGTGGGACGGCGAGAGCAGCGGTGAGCTGCAGTGCCGCGGCAACTGGATCGCGGCGACGTACTACAACGATCCGCGAGCCGGCGACAGCTTCACCGACGACGGATGGCTCCGCACCGGGGATGTCGCGACCGTCGATCCGCGTGGCCGGATCCGGCTGGTCGACCGCACGAAGGACCTCATCAAGTCCGGTGGTGAGTGGATCTCCTCGGTCGAGCTCGAGAACGAGCTGATGGCACATCCGAAGATCGCCGAGGCCGCCGTCATCGGCGTGCCACATCCGCGCTGGTCCGAACGCCCGCTGGCATGCGTCGTGCCGGCGGCGGGGGAGGAGGTCACGAAGGACGAGATCGTCGCCTATCTCGCCGACAAGGTCGCCAAGTGGCAGCTCCCCGACGACGTGGTCTTCATCGACGAGGTGCCCAAGACGAGCGTCGGCAAGTTCTCGAAGAAGACGCTGCGCGACCGCTTCGCCGACTACGAGCTTCCTGCGACGTGACCCGTGCGGTCGGCAGCGTCCTCGCGCTCGTCGTGCTGCTCGGCCTTGCGTGCGCCGATGACGGCAACGATCACGCGTACCGGCAGCGGCGGGCCGAGCAGCTGGCCGCCGAATTCCGGGCGAGCCAGGAGTCCGCGGCGGCCGCCGCGTCCTCCGACCCAGGGGCGGGCACGACCTCGGAGACGCCCGTCGTCGAGCCCACCGGCCTCGTGGTCCCGGTGATCGCACTCGACAACACGTTCCGGCCCGAGATCGTCGAGATCAGTGTCGGGGACGAGGTCCTGTGGGAGAACCGTGGCATGAACGAGCACAACGTGCTCCGCGTCGAGGGTGACGGCTGGGGCGTCGAGGTCGACGACTTCCAGCCCGGCGACGTCTACGCCCACGTGTTCACCGAACCCGGCGAGTTCCGCTACTTCTGTTCGATCCACGGCACCGAGGACGTGGGCATGATCGGCACTGTCATCGTCGTCTCCAGCTAGCGCTGGAGAATCGAGTCTCCGCCTGACGGCGAAGACTCGTCGGCGCTCGAGTAGCGGGACATCCGTCGACGCCTCACCGCTGGGGGTCGGACACCGCGCCGTTGGCTCTGGTCGGCTGTGCGGGTGGACGCCGGATGAGCGCTCGACCCGTGCCGGTGGACTAAGAACGCTGGGAATCCAAGGGGGAGTCATCGTGAACCATCGCTTCGTCGCCGTGTTGATCGCGGCCTCGCTCGCCGCCGCGTGCGGCAGCAACGACCCGGCGAACGACACCGCCGGTGTCGACGACGACGCCGCCGGGGCCGACGACGGCGCCACCGTCGTGACCGACCCGCCGGACACCGACCCGCCGGACACCGATCCGCCGGCGACCGATCCGCCGGCGAGCGACCCGCCCGCGACCGACCCGCCGGGCACGACCGCGGCGCCCGCGGGCGACGGCGTCCACCGCGTCCCGGACGACTTCGACAGCATCCAGGCGGCCGTCGATGCCGCCCAGCCGGGTGACCTCGTGCTGATCTCGCCGGGCACGTACAACGAGGCGGTCGACGTCGTCACCGACGAGATCACGATCCGCGGCACCGACCGAGACGGCGTGGTGCTCGACGGCCGGCTCGAGCTCGACAACGCGATCCGGATCCTCGGGGCCGACGGCGTGGCCGTCGAGAACCTGACCACGACGAACTACACGAACAACGGCGTCTTCTGGATCGCGTCGACGGGGTACCGGGCCTCGTACATCACGACGTACCGCACCGGCGACTACGGCATCTACGCGTTCGACTCGGTGCAGGGTCAGATCGAGCACTCGCACACGATCGGCAGCCGCGACGCCGGCGTGTACATCGGGCAGTGCTACCCCTGCGATGCCGTGATCACCGACGTGGTCTCGTCGCACAACGGCCTCGGGTACTCGGGCACGAACTCGGGCGGCAACCTGCTGATCGTCAACTCGGTGTGGCACAACAACCGGGTGGGCATCGTGCCGAACAGCGGCAGCTACGAGCTGTGCTATCCCGAGCGCGACACGACCATCATCGGCAACCTCGTGTACGACAACAACCAGTCCGACACCTCGGCGATCGACGTGGCACTGCTGGCCCAGGGCAACGGCATCCTCATCGCGGGCGGCATCCGCAACCGGATCGAACGCAATCGCGTCGACGACCACTTCCGCACCGGCATCGGCCTCGTGCCGTTCTTGGAGGAGAACGCCAACGACGACCTCCCGACCCGCGATGAATGGGAGCTCACCTGCGACGAGTCGCGCAACCTCGAGTTCGTCGTGCCGGACGACTCCCTGCTCTGGGACTCCTTCGAGAACCAGGTCACGCTGAACGTCGTCACCAACAGCGGCGAGGCCGATCTCGCGGTTGCGTCGGTCGGGAGCGACATCTCCACGTTCGGCAACTGCTTCGGCGGCAACGACTTCTCCACCTCGGCGCCGCTCGATGTCGAGAACCTCGCCCCTTGCGAGGGTGAGGGCATCGACGGCGACTGGGCCGCCGGCGACCTGGAAGTCGCACGGTGGATCGGCGAGCAGGCCTCGCTCCCTCCCGAGGTGCCCTGGCAGGAGGCACCCCTGCCCGAGCTCGGTCCTCACGAGAACATGCCGGACCCCGAGAACGCCCCCGCGCGGCCGGCCACCGACGTCCCGTTCCCGGTCGATCTCGATGCGATCACGGTGCCCGAGCTTCCGTAGCGGTCACGCGGCGCTCGGCGCCCTCGTCCTGCTCGCGGCCTGTGGGTCGGGGAGCGCGGACGAGCCGTCACCGGTGGTGCCGGCGTTCGCCGCGCCCGATCGGACGATCACCGGACCGCAGGGCGACGTGGGTCAGTTCGTGGTCGAGTGCGACCTGAGCCACATCGCGCCGGTCGACCCGATCGTGCACCCGGGGATGGACGACATGAGCCACCTCCACCAGTTCTTCGGCGCCACCGGCCTGAGGGCCGACTCGACCTACGAAGAGCTCGTCGACGGCGAGACCACGTGCGAGCAACGGCTCGACACCGCCTCGTACTGGGCTCCGGCGCTCATCGACGGCGACCAGGCCGTCATCGAACCGCTCGGGTCGGTCGCGTACTACCGCGCCGGCCCGGGCGTCGACCCGGCGGCGGTCGAGCCGTACCCGCCGGGGCTGATGCTGGTCGCCGGCGACCAGCGGGCGCTCGAACCGCAGCCCACCTCGGTCGTGGCGTGGTCGTGTGGCGTCGGCGCCGAGCGCAGCGTGCGGCCGCCCGACTGCGAGGACACGCTCCGCATGCTGGTCACGTACCCCGACTGCTGGAACGGCACCGATCTCACGTCGTCCGACTACTTCGACCCGGCCGCCCGCCACGCCGTCTACAGCTCGGGCGGGGAATGCCCCGCTACGCACCCGGTGCACATCCCGCAACTCCAGTTCGCGATCGACTACCCGCCCGTGACACCCGATGGTCTCGCGCTCTCGTCCGGCGACATCTTGACCGGACATGCCGACTTCTGGAACGCGTGGGATCAGGCGAAGCTCGCGAACGAGGTCGCGGCCTGCATCAACCGCGACCTCGTCTGCGGTCTGACCGGCTGACGAGTCACCGCCGCTGGTCGGCGCGCGACCGCAGGCGTGGGCACCGACCGCGCAGCCACCGGCATGACGCGCCGACACCCTTGACGGTGAGACGGATTCTGTCTTAGTGTCTCACGGATGGGGCCGAACGACGCCGAGGCGCGGATCCTCGACGCCGCCAAGCAGTGCTGTGAGCGCTGGGGCGTCCAGAAGGTCACGATCGACGACATCGCCCGCACCAGCGGTGTCTCGCGGGCGACGCTCTACCGACTGTTCCCGGGCGGCAAGGACGTGCTGTTCGAGGCGTTGCGCGTGCGCGAGCTCGACGAGTTCTTCGCCGCGCTGACCGACGCCGTCGCCGATGCCGACAACCTGGAGGACCTGGTGGTCGGCTCGGTCGTCACCGCCACGAACGAGCTGCGCGCCGACGAGCACCTGGCGCTCATGCTCGCCAGCGAGCCGGGCGAGACGCTCGGTCAGCTCACCGTCGAGGGGCTGCCGCGCATCATCCGCATGGCCAACATCACCCTGACGCCGATGGTCGCCCACTACCTGCCCGACGAGGCCGCACGGCGGCTCATCGACGTCCTCGCCCGACTCACCATCTCGTACTTCCTCGCCCCGAGCACCGATCTCGATCTCGGCGACGAGGCCTCGGCCAGGGCGTTCCTGCGCCAGGTCATCGACGTCCTCGCCCCAGCCACCCCGACCATCTAGACCCCGAACCCACCCACCAGGAGCACCGAACATGTCCGTGACGCATTCCAGCAACGAAGAGATCATCGGCCGCGATGACATCAACAACATCGAGGCGATCCTCTCGGTGAGCAACACCGATGTCGACGAGGTCGAGCACATCGTCAAGGACAACGCCGATGCGATCTTCACGTGGGACTACTCGCTCGCACGGCCGCAGCTCCGCAAGCTCTACGAGAAGGCGAAGACCGGTCAGTGGAACGCCACGACCGACCTCGACTGGGACACCGAGGTCGACCTCGAGCAGGTCGTGTCCGCCGACCAGGCGGCGGTGCAGTCGGGTCTGACGCCGGACCACTACGACGGCACGGTGGTCCAGAAGTGGGGCGAGAAGGAGTGGTTGGACTTCGGCATCGACTCGCGCCGCTGGACGTTGTCGCAGTTCCTGCACGGCGAGCAGGGCGCGCTGCTGTGTACGGCGAAGATCACCGAGACCGTGCCCTGGTACGACGCCAAGCTGTACGCGTCGACCCAGGTCGTCGACGAGGCCCGCCATGTCGAGGTGTTCGCCCGCTACCTCGACGAGAAGCTCGATGGCGGATTCCAGGTCAACGCTCACCTGCGCATGCTGCTCGACGACATCATCAACGACAGCCGGTGGGACATGACCTACCTCGGCATGCAGGTCATGGTCGAGGGGCTGGCGCTCGCGGCGTTCGGGTTCATGCACCAGATGACCGAGGAACCGCTGCTCAAGAAGCTGCTGCGCTACGTGATGAGCGACGAGGCCCGCCACGTCGCGTTCGGCGTGCTGTCGCTCAAGGAGGTCTACGACGGCATGACCGACGCCGAGATGAAGGACCGCCAGGAGTTCGCCTTCGAGGCAGCGATCCGGATGCGCGACCGGTTCCTCCAGCAGGAGGTCTGGGAGAAGCACGGGGTCAACCCCAAGGACGTGGTGCCGCTCGTCCTCAACGACCCGACTCGTGACATCTTCCAGCAGATGCTGTTCAGCAAGATCGTGCCGAACTGCAAGAAGCTGGGTCTGCTCGACCGGAACGACCAGTGGCTGCGTCGCCGCTTCGAGGAGATGCAGGTCATCCAGTTCGAGGACTGGGAGGACACCGGCTCGGAGTACATCAAGTTCGAGCTCGACGCCGAGGCGCCCGACGCGGTCGCCCAGGCTCACGCCGCGGCCGAGGCCGAGGGCGCGCCGGTCGCCGGCGAGTAGCTCGACCGGGCTCGCTGCCTCCGCAGCGGCCGAGCCGGATCGGCGTCGCGTTCCGTGCTCGCCGTCTCTGCGCGACGCTGCCGCTGTCGTCGCATCGGCTCACGCCACTAGCGTTTGGTCATGCCGTCGAACGGCGCGCCGTCGGACGTCGCCAAGCGGTACATCGATCGGTACCGGCGCGACCAGCAGGACCGGAGGCGTCGTCGCCCGATCTGGATCGACCGGCGTGGCCGTGCCCGATCCCGCGATCCTGCTCGCACCAAGCGCCTGATCGCGGTGACAGCAGCGTTCGCGCCGATGGTCGCGATCGCCGCGCTGCCCATCACCGCAGTGCTGGGGCTCGGGGCGTCGGTGCTGTCCAACGTGACCGCCCGTTGGGTGGGGCTGGTGGTCTTGGTCGCCGCGGTGGTCGCGGTCGGTGCGTGGGTCGCGAGCGTTGCGATCGATTCGGGAGCGCCCGTGCGGACCGGTTGGTGGTGGCGGCTGCTGCCGTACGTGGCCACGGCAGGCGTCGTCGTCGCCGGCCTGACCGAGATCATCTCGGGGAGCAAGGCGCCCGACCCGATCCTGGCGATGTGGTTCCTGGCGTGCTTCTGGCTGTACGCGTTCGTGCCGCTGGCGAGCGGTGCCAGCTCCCGGCGGCACAGGGTGATCTGGCCGATCGCGCCGGTCGTCTCGGTGGTCGTCATCGTCTTCGTGTGGACGGCGGGGTTCTTCTCGATCCGCTTCGAGCGGTCGCTCGACGAGTTCGACGCCTTTGCCGACCGGTTGAGCGCCGGCGAGCGGTTCGAGGCGCGGACCGAGATCGGCAGCTTCGTCGTGCGCAACCGTGGCCGCCTGCCGGGTTGCGACCAGGCGTTCCGCATCACGGGGTTCCACGAGCTCGACGACCGCTGGATCGCACGGTGTCCCGACGGCCGGCCGGAGGGCGACGACATCGACCACATCGCAGGCGAGTGGTACGAGTATCCGGGCCGGCTTTGAAAGACAAGTTGCAGACAAGTTCGTGCTACGGTGCCGGCATGGCCGATTGGGACCCGGATCAGTACGACCGGTTCAAGGAGCAGCGCGCCCAGCCGTTCTGGGATCTGGTCGAGCTCGTGCATCGCGGTGCGATCGAACGCGCCGTCGACCTCGGATGCGGATCGGGCGACATGACGGTGGCGGTCGCCGACCGGCTCGGCATCCACCACCTGACGGGCATCGACAACTCGCCGGCCATGCTCGAGGCCGCATCGCAGCACGGCCGGGTCGCCGTGAGCTTCGTGTACGGCGACATCGCCCGCTGGACGAGCGATGCCGACCACGACCTGGTGCTCGCCAACGCCGCGCTGCACTGGGTCCCCGATCACGTGGCCGTGCTCGAGCGGTGGGTCGGTGCCCTCGCGCCCGAGGGCCAGCTCGCGATCCAGGTGCCCGCCAATCACGACCATCCGTCGTACCTCGCCAGCGCGCACGTGGCGTCGCAGGAGCCGTTCGCCTCCGCGTTCGGCGGGGAACCGCCGCCCGATCCGGTCGCTGCGAACGTGCTGGCACCCGAGCGCTACGCAACCGTGCTCCACGAGCTCGGCCTCGCGGAACCGCACGTGCGCCTGCAGGTCTACCCGCACGTGATGCAGTCGGCCGAGGCCGTCGTCGAGTGGACGAAGGGAACCTCGCTGATGCGGTTCTTCAAGCGGCTGCCGCCCGAGATGCACGATCCGTTCGTCGACGCGTACCGCGAGGAAGTGGTGGCACGTCTCGGGCTCGCCGAACCGTACTTCTTCACGTTCAAGCGGATCCTGATGTGGGGTCGCATGCACGGCTGAGCTGACGCCCGATCACTCCGGCGTGCCGGCGTCACTCCTCCGGCGTGCCGGCGTCACTCCTCCGGAGTGACGTATGCGGCGGTGAGGCCACCGTCGACCAGCAGGTTCGAGCCGGTCATGTAGCTCGACTCGTCGCTCGCGAGGAACAGCGCCGCGTTGGCCATCTCGGCGGGGTCGCCGAACCGCCCCATCGGCACGTGCACGAGCCGCCGCCGGCGCTTCTCGGGCGTGTCGAGATAGGACATCAGCATCTCGGTGGCGAGCGGACCCGGTGACAGCGCGTTGACGCGGATCCCTTCGCGCGCGTGGATCACGGCCAACTCCCGGGTCAATGCGAGCACCGCGCCCTTCGAGGCCGTGTAGGCGATCTGCGGCGTGGCCGCGCCCACCGATGCGACGAACGACGCCGTGTTGATGATCGATCCGCCGCCCGCTCGTCGCAGCGCCGGAACGCCGTGGCGACAACCGTGGATCACGCCCTTCACGTTGATCTCGAGGGTGCGGTCGATCACGTCGTCCGGCGTGGTCAGCGCGTCGTGGTCGCCCGGCAGCATCACGCCGGCGTTGTTGAAGACGACGTCGACGCGCCCGAACTCCCGCTCGGCCAGCCCGAACATCGCCGCCACCGACGCGTCGTCGGTCACGTCGACCGTCGTGCCGATCATCTTGCCGCCGGCGTCTTGCACCAGCTGCTCGGTGGCGTGGTTCGACTGCTCGGTGATGTCGGCACCCACGATCGATGCGCCTTCGTCGGCGAACCGGAGCGACGCAGCCCGTCCGATGCCGCTCGCCGTTCCGGTGATCACGGCCACCTTGCCCTCGAGTCGCATGCCGGCTCAGATCCGTTCGAAGTAGCGGGCTCGTTCCCAGTCGGTCACGGCCGCACGGCATGCGGCGACCTCGACGTCGTGGAAGTGGGCGTAATGGTCGACGACGTCGTCACCGAACGCCGAGCGAGCGAGATCGCTGGCCCTGAAGTTGGCGGCGGCCTCGTCGAGGGTGCGGGGGACGTGTTCGAGACCGGTCGCCCCGTATGCGTCGCCCTCGACTGCGGGCGGCGGTTCGAGCTGCTGCTCGATGCCGGCGAGGCCGGCGGCGATCGAGGCCGCGTAGGCCAGATAGGGGTTGCAGTCGGCTCCGGGTATCCGATTCTCGATGCGCAGGCCGGGGCCGGACCCGACGACGCGGAATCCGGCCGTGCGGTTGTCGCGCGACCATGCGATGCGGGTCGGGGCCCAGGACGCGTCGAGGTAGCGCTTGTAGGAGTTCACCGTCGGCGCATAGCAGGCCATCAGATCGGGGACGTATCTCACCCAGCCGGCGAGGAACCAGCGGAACAGGTCGCTCTCGGATCCCGCGGCGTCGAAGGCGTTGGTGTCGGCCTCGGCGTCCCAGAGGCTGAGATGGATGTGGTTGCTGCTGCCCGCCTCCTCCGACGTGGGCTTGGCCATGAACGTCACGCTCAGACCCATCGCGTCGGCGAGCTCCTTCATTGCGTGCTTCATGATCGCGTGACGGTCGGCCATCTCGAGCACGTCGGCGTAGCGGATGTTGATCTCGTGCTGCCCGCGACCCCACTCGCCCTTCGAGGTCTCGACGGGGATGCCCGATGCCGCCAGCGAGGCGCGGGCGGCTCCGATGAAGGGCTCGACCCGGCTGCCCTGCAAGAGGTGGTAGTCCTCGATGTACCAACCGGCCGACTGAAGATCGGCGTATCCCTTGGCGTGGGCCTCCCGGTACGTGTCGTCGAAGATGAAGAACTCGAGCTCGGACGCCGCCCGGGCCACGAGGCCGCGTTCGGCGAGCCGCTGCATCTGTCGGCGGAGGATCGATCGCGGGGCGACTGCGACCGGCTCGTGAGCGTCGGTGTCGACGTCGCAGAGCACGATCGCAGTGCGATCGGTCCACGCCGCCCGCCGCAACGTCGTCAGGTCGGGCGCGAGGTGCACGTCGCCGTATCCCTGATCCCAGCTCGCGAACCGGTACCCGGCGGTCGGCTCCATCTCCATGTCGACGGTGAGCAGGTAATCGCACGCATGGGTGCCGTCCTCGATCGACTCGCAGAAGAAGGCCGCGTCGAAGCGCTTGCCCAGCAGCCGGCCGTAGACATCGGTAAAGGCGACGATCACGGTCGCGATGTCGCCCGAGGCCACCGCGCTGCGCAGGTCGTCGACCGTCATCGTCATGGCTGCGACTGTAGGCCGCTGCATCCCCGGGCATCGGGGCCGGGCGGCGCGCGGCGGGTACAGTCGGCTCTGTCATGATCCTGGTCTCGCTCTCGGCGGATCGGCTGTGCCGAAACCGGGCCACGAGCGGAACGACTTCCTCGTTGTCGGGCGACGCGTCTGCGGTGCACGATGGCAGGGCATTCCCACGACGCCATCCGTCCCTCATCACCATGGAGCAGTTCTGATGCCTCACTTCGGTCGAATCCTGTCGGCGTTGGTCACCCCGTTCGACGCTGCCGGCGCCGTCGACTACGACGAGGCGCAGCGGCTCGCCCGGCACCTCGTCGGGGAGGGCCACGACGGCCTGGTCGTGTGCGGCACCACCGGTGAGTCGCCCACGCTCACCGACGACGAGAAGCTCGGCATGTTCGCCGCGGTGGTCGAGGCGGTCGACGTGCCGGTCGTCGCCGGCACCGTCGGCTACAACACCCACCACGCGATCGACCTCAGCCAGCAGGCGGCCAAGCTCGGCGTGCACGGGATCCTGTCGCTGTGCCCCTTCTACAGCCGGCCGTCCCAGACGGGCATCGAGGCCCACTTCAGGGCGATCGCCGACGCCTGCGACCTGCCGCAGCTGATCTACGACATCCCGATCCGCACGGGTCGCAAGGTCTCGAGCGATGTGCTGATCCGACTGGCCCGCGACGTGCCGAACATCGTCGGCGTCAAGGACGCGGCGTCCGACCCGGCCGAGACGGCCCGGGTGATCGCGGCGACGCCGGACGACTTCGAGTTCTACTCGGGCGACGACAAGCTCACGCTGCCGTTCCTGTCCGTCGGCGCGGTCGGCGTCGTCGGCGTCGCCACCCACTGGACCGGCCCCGACCACGTCGAGATGTTCGACGCGTGGGAGCGTGGCGACATCGGCACCGCGCAGCGCGTGAATCGCCGCCTGCTCGAGAGCTTCGCCTTCGAGACTGGCGACGACGCGCCCAACCCGATCCCGACCAAGGCGATGATGCGGACGCTCGGCTTCGGTGTCGGCGAATGCCGGTTGCCGCTCGGGCCGGCGCCGGCCGGGCTCGAGGCCCGCGCCCGCGAGGTCTGGGCGAACCTGGTGAGCGCCCGTGGCTGAGGGTGGTCCGATCCGGATCGTCTTCCTCGGCGGTCTCGGTGAGATCGGCCGCAACTGCATGGCGATCGAGCAGGGCTCCGGCGCGGACCGCTCGATCGTGCTCATCGACTGCGGTCTGATGTTCCCCGATGCCGACATGCACGGCATCGACCTCGTGCTGCCCGACTTCTCGTACCTGCGCGACAACGCCAACGACATCGTCGCGCTCGTCGCGACACACGGTCACGAGGACCACGTCGGCGGCATCCAGTTCCTGCTGCGCGACGACGACGGGATCGGCCATCTCCGCGACGAGCCGCTGCCGATCTACGGCGCCAGGTTGACCCTCGGCCTCGCCCGCAACCGGATCGAGGAGGCCGGGCTGCTGGGGCGCTGCACGATGGTGCCCGTCGAGGACAACGAGCGGGTCGAGGTGGGCCCCTTCGGCGTCGAGTTCATCCCGGTCACGCACTCCGTGCCGCACGCGCATGCGATCGCCGTGCACACCACGCAGGGCATCGTGCTCCATTCGGGGGACTGGAAGCTCGACCTCACGCCGGTCGACGGGCGGCGAACCGACCTCGCCCGGATCGGCCAGCTCACGGCCGGCAAGGGCGTCCGGCTGCTGCTCGCCGACTCGACCAACGCCGAAGAGCCCGGCTACGCGCCGAGCGAGACCAGCGTCGGCGCGGTCCTCGACGCGCTGTTCGTCCAACACCGCGGCCGCCGCATCATCACCGCCAGCTTCGCCAGCCATCTCCACCGCATCCAGCAGATCGCCGATGCGGCGATCAACGCCGGCCGTAAGGTCGCCACGCTGGGGTTGAGCATGAAGAAGAACGTCCGGCTGGGCCGCGATCTCCAGGTCGTCGACATCCCGGAGTCGTCGCTGATCGACATCGAGGACATCGACCGGTACGAGCCGGGCGAGGTGTGCGTGATCTCGACCGGCTCGCAGGGCGAACCGATGTCGGCGCTGTCGCTGCTCGCCCGCGGCGAGAACAAGTTCGTGAAGCTCGGCGAGCACGACACCGTCATCCTGTCGAGCCACGCGATCCCCGGCAACGAGAGCAACGTCAACAAGGTGATCGACGGCCTGCTGCGCCGCGGCGCCGAGGTCGTGCACTCCGGCGTCGTCGACGTGCACGCCACCGGTCACGCCCAGGCCGACGAGATCAAGACCTACCTGTCGCTCGTCAAGCCCGAGTGGTACGTGCCGATCCACGGCGAGTTCCGGCACATGGTCGCCAACGCCAACCTCGGCCACCTGATGGGCATCCCGCGGCGCAACGTGGTGCTGTGCGAGGACGGCGACGTCATCGAGCTCGGCGACGATGGTCTCGAACACAGCGGGCGGGTGCCGTCCGGGTACGTCTACGTCGACGGGATCGTCGGCGACGTCGGCCAGGGTGTCATCCGCGATCGCCGGGTGCTCGGGGAGGAGGGCGTCGTCGTGGTGGTCGTCACCGTCGACATCCAGACCGGCAAGGTGCTGACCGGCCCCGACATCATCACCCGCGGGTGGGTGTACGCCCCCGAGGCCGAGGACCTGCTCGACGAGGCCTGCGATCGGGTGTCGGCCGCTGTCGAGCAGGCGCTCGAGCACGGCGAGCGCGACGTCGAGGCCCTCGAGCGCGACGTGCGCCGGGCCGCCGGGAAGTTCGTCAACGAGCGCACCAAGCGCCGCCCGATGATCGTCCCCGTCGTCATGGAGACGTGAGCCGGCACCGGCTCACCGCCTGGTGCGCGCTGGTGGCCGCGGTTGCCGCATGCGGTGGTGACGACGACACCGGGAGCACGTGCGCATCACCGGTCGACGGGGTCGACGACGCGGTCGCGCTGGTCGACGCCGCGCTGGCCGAGGTCGAGGCCGCCTACGGCACCCCGCAGGAGTACTTCGAGATCAGCGCGTCCGCCGAGGGCGTGAGCGTCATCGTCGCTGCCGAGTCGCCCGACGGCACCGTGGCGGAACGATCCCTCTGCGGCGACGGATTCGTGCCGCCCGAGGCCGTCGGCGCTGCGAGCGGGTTCACGTTCACGGCCGCCGCGGTCGAATTCGATCCGGACGCGGTCTTCGAGCAGATGCGAGCCGAGCTCGACGACCCCGACATCGTCGACTTCGCCATCCAGGCCGGCAGCTCCGACGGTTCGGTGATCTACGACGCGTCGATCCGCAGTGCCGCCGGTGGCACGTTGTTCGTCCTGCTGGGCCCGGACGGCGAGATCCTGGGCACCCAGGCCGGCTGACGCGGGTCGTGGCCGATCGCGGGATGTCCCGGATCGTCGAGCAGGCGTTGGTACCGTGGTCGACGCCATGAGCACCTGGGGCGCATCGAAGAAGCCGCGCGGCAAGGGGTCACCTCGGGCCGGCGCGCGCCCGAAGGGCTCGGTCCGCGACCAGACACCGCCGAAGGGTTCGAGGGGCTCGTCCGCCCGAGGCGGTGCCCCCAGATCGGGCACGCCCGCCCGCGGCCAGCCCCGGCGCCGCGACCAGGCATCGGCCGAGCTCCGTCAGGCCGTCGAGGGCCGCGAGCACGAGTTCATCGGTCTCGTCCTGCTCGGCCTCGGCGTGCTGCTCGGATTGGCCATCTACTTCGACCTCGCCGGCCCGCTCGGCCGAGGCGTCGAGGCGTTCGTCGGGTGGTTCCTCGGCCTCGGCCGGTTCGCGCTCCCCGTGGTACTGGTCTCCTCGGGTGTCGCGCTGGTCAAGAAGGGGCAGTCGTCCAGCCCGACGCGGCTGGTGATCGGCTGGGGCCTCATCAGCGCGGCGGTGCTCGGCATGTTGCACATCGTGCGCACGCCCGACTCGCTCACCACGCTCGACGACGAGCCGGGCGTCCGCACCATCGGTGAGGCGGGAGGCTGGATCGGGGCGGCGATCGCGGGCCCGATGCGGGCCCTCGTGGCTTCCGGCGGCGCGGTCGTCGTCCTCGTCGCGCTCTTCCTCGGTGGCGTCCTGCTGATCACCCAGACGTCGCTGCGCACGATGGCGATGCACACCGGCCGCGGGGTCGGTTCGGTCGCCCGGCCACTCGGACGTGCGGCGAAGAAGGCGATCTCCGATCTGTCGACGCTCACCAGCGAGCGCGACCACGAGGCTCGCCGCCGGCGAGGCGACGACGTCGACGGTGCCGAGGCGCCGGCCGTGCCCGACCTGCACGGCGAGCCGCCCGCGCTGTACGACGGCGCCGCTGACGACGACGACCTGTTCGCCACCCGCAAGCCGGCGACCAAGCGCCGCAAGCGCAAGCCGGTGGGCGACCAGCCCGTCCTGCCGATCGACGGCGAGCACGTCGGCGAGTGGGTGCTGCCGCCGCTCAGCCACCTCAAGCAGGCCGGCCAGCAGGCGATCAACATGGCCGAGATCGAGCGTCGCGGACAGACGCTGCAGGAGTCGCTCGCCTCACACGGCGTCGAGACCGAGCTGATCGGCATGACGGTCGGGCCGACGGTCACGCGTTACGAGCTCGAGCTCGGTGCCGGTGTCAAGGTCGCGAAGCTGACCGCGCTCCAGAAGGACATCGCGTACGCGATGGCCGCCGTCGACGTGCGCATCCTCGCGCCGATCCCGGGCCGGTCGGCGATCGGCGTCGAGGTGCCCAACCACCATCGCCAGCTCGTCGCGCTCGGCGATCTGATGGTCTCGCCCGAGGCGGGTGAGGCGACGCACCCCCTCCAGGTCGCGGTCGGCAAGGACATCGCCGGCAAGGCCGTGTTCCTCGACATCTCGACCACGCCGCACATGCTGATCGCCGGCGCCACCGGCGCCGGCAAGTCGAGCGGTATCAACTGCATCATCACGTCGCTCCTGATGCGCACCACGCCCGACCAGGTGCGCCTGATCCTGATCGACCCGAAGCAGGTCGAGATGGGCCAGTACCAGCGCTTGCCGCACCTGCTCACGCAGCCGGTCACCAACCCGAAGAAGGCCGCCAACGCGCTCGGTTGGGCCGTGAAGGAGATGGAACGCCGGTACGACGTGCTGTCCGAGGTCGGCTTCCGCGACATCACCGGCTACAACCAGGCGTTCGACCGCGGCGACATCGAGCCGCCACCGGGCGTCGACCCCGCCGAGTCGCCCTACGAGCACATGCCCTACATCGTCGTCGTCGTCGACGAGCTCAACGACCTCATGATGGTCGCCGCCCGCGACGTCGAGGAGTCGATCACGCGGATCGCCCAGAAGGCGCGTGCGGTCGGCATCCACCTGATCGTCGCCACGCAGCGACCCTCGGTCAACGTCATCACCGGCGTCATCAAGGCCAACGTGCCGGCCCGCATGGCCTTCGCGGTGTCGTCGCTGACCGACTCGCGCGTCATCCTCGACCAGCCCGGTGCCGAGAAGCTCGTCGGCAAGGGCGACATGCTGCTGCTCCCCGGCAACTCGTCGGTGCCGAACCGCATCCAGGGCTCGTTCGTGAGCGAGGAAGAGGTCCGCAAGGTCGTCGCCCACTGGCGCCAGCAAGCCCCCGAGCCGGTGTACACCACCAACGTCGAAGGCGACGACACGGGCGCGTCGCCGGCGCCTGCTGCGGCCCAGATGGCGATCGGCGACGACGCCCTCGACGTGACCTCGGACGCCAACGCCTTCTCGGCCGGCGAGGAGGACGAGGATGCGGTGATGATGCGCCAGGCGATGGAGCTCGTCGTGCGCAGCCAGCTCGGGTCGACATCGATGCTGCAGCGCAAGCTCAAGGTCGGCTTCGCCCGCGCCGGCCGCATCATGGACCTGCTCGAGCAGCGCGGCGTGGTCGGTCCGAGCGAGGGCTCGAAGGCCCGCGAGGTGCTGATGACGGTCGAGGAGTTCGAGCTCCTCCAGCAGTCCGGCAAGCTCTGACATTTGACGATGTGTCAGACACAACGTGAAACGCGGCGCTGTCAGCGCCTGACACAACGTGAAACGCGGCGCTGTCAGCGCCTGGGGTTCTCGGCGTGCGATGCCGCGCGTTCGGCCGCCCGTTCAGCAAGGATCGCCGTGATCGGCACGAGGGCGCGGTAGGGGCGTCTGAGCATCCAGTTGGGCAGCCGAGCGTGGCGTTCCTCCAGGTCGACCCGGGCGCGGAGGTGTTCCTTGGGGCCGAGCGTCGACCGCAGTCGGTCCTCGACGAATCGAAGTGTGGCGAGGTGCTTGACGTTCTTGTAGCCGTACTGCCTCGGCGTCACGAGGCGCAGCGGCGCGCCGTGCCGATCGTCGAGCGCCCGTCCATCGAGATGCGTGGCCAGCAGCACGTCGTCACGTCGCACGTCGTCGGTCGAGAAGACCGCTCGGTAGCCGTCGGAACCCTCTGCGATCGCGAACGGGGGCAGGCCGTCGAGGCCCGTGCTGCCAAGGGCCTCGGCGACGACCGTGGTGAGGAGCGTGCCCGACCAGGTGAGGCCGCGAACGGACCACGTCGTCACGCAGTGGAAGTCTGCCGTGAGGTGGTGGCGACCCGTGAGCTCGGCGACCTCGATCACGCTGACGTCGGGGAGCTCGAGCCGCAAGGTCGGGCTGACCCG
Source organism: Ilumatobacter sp. (assembly GCF_030065885.1). Lineage (GTDB taxonomy): Bacteria > Actinomycetota > Acidimicrobiia > Acidimicrobiales > Ilumatobacteraceae > Ilumatobacter. Next base: position 18,652 of record NZ_JASJCS010000072.1, read on the forward strand.
GCGGGGCGGTGGTGGACGGCGAGGGTCGTCGGCGAAGCGCGGCATCGACGCGAGCTCTCGCTGACCCGGCGGGAGGCCGGCTGCACGGCGCGGGCGCAGCGCGCGGTACGTCGGCGCGTTCACGCCGTCGCTCGCCGGCGGATCGCGGCGAGCCAGCTGCGACGGATCAGCCCGCTCGGCAGCCTGATCAGTGCCCAGTAGGCGCCGAACCGTCGCCTCGCCCGCGCATCGGTGCCGTCGACCACCGTTCGAGTGACCACCTCGGTGCGGCCGTCCCGCGCCGTCGCGACCAGCGAGAAGGCGGTCTTCGCGTTGCCGGGCTCGTCGAAGGAGACGAACGCGTCGGCGTCCGGGAAGGGGATCGGCTGGTTGCTCGACGGCGACCAGAAGCGACCGGCTGCACCCATGACGACCGACGCCGTGCCGTCGTGCGGTCGCTCGTCGCGCCGGAGGGACACGAAACCCTCGCGCTCGAACACGTCGAGCAGCGACCTGCCGTCCCGGCCCACCGGCTCGTTCCCACGGCGACGCAGGTGCGCCGGCAGCTTGCGGAGCGCGAGCAGCGGTCCCAGCACCGCGATGTCGCTCGGGCGGACGTCGAGACACTCGCGCCAGACCCGATCGATCGGTGCGTCGACGACCAGTCGATGGCGCTCTGAGTAGCGGGCATCGGGGAGGAGTTCGTCGAGGTTCGCCGGCAAGCGGCTCGTGGTGGCGGGCGGCGTCATGGTCAGCATTCTGGCACAATGTGCCAAGATGGCGCAATGTGTCAGGTGTCACGGTACGCTGCTCGTGTGACCGATCTCCGCACGCAGCGGCATGCACAGACGAAGGCCGCGATCGTCGACGCCGCCCTCCGGCTGTTCCGGGCCCACGGCTTCGGCGCGGTCACGATGGAGCAGATCGCCGAGGCGTCCGGCGTCTCGCGGCGAACCGTGTACCGGCGCTTCGCCGGCAAGGACGACATCATCCTCGAGCTCGTCGGCGGCTGGGTGACCGTGTGGGACGAGTGTGCCGCTGCGATGGAAGGTGAACCCGCCGGGGCGGTCGTCGAGGCATGCTGCCGGGCGGTCGCGGAGTACATCGATGCGACGCGGGAGGACGTGCTCGTCGCGTACGGGGCGCTCGCCGACTCGCCGGTGCTCGCCGTGGCGGCGACGGCGAACGAGGCGTGGATCCGTCGGTTCGCGTCGCTCGTGACGGGGGCGGAGCCAGCGCTCGATGACACCGAGGCCGACGTGATCGCCGGTGCGTACATGGGCGCGATCGACGCGGTCATGCGCCGTTGGGCGGCGTCGGGCGGGGGCCTCTCGGTCGCGGCGATGATCGACGTGGTCATCACCCGGCTGCGGCCCATCTGGCCGACCTGATGCGACGTTTCACGTTGTGTCAGACACAACGTGACATGCCCGACATGCGACGTCAGAGGAGCTCGCCGACGGCGTGGATGACCAGGCCGGCGAGGCCGCCGACCAGGGTGCCGTTGATGCGGATGAACTGGAGGTCGCGGCCGACCTGCAGCTCCATCTTGCGGGCCGTCGACTCGCCGTCCCATCGCTCGACGGTGGTGGCGATGAGATCGCTCACCTCGCTCCGGTAGTGCTCGATGACGTAGAGCGCGGACCGCTCGACCCAGTCGTCGACCTTGTGCTGCAGCTCGGGCTCGACCGCGAGGCGCTCGCCGAGTCGTTGCAGGCTGGCGGCGGCGCGTCGGCGGAACTCGCTGGCCGGATCGTCGGCTGCGTCGATCAAGCCCTGCTTGGCGCCGAGCCAGAGGGACTCGACCCAGGCGCGGAACTCGGGATGGTCGAGCAGCTCCTCCTTGAGCTCCTCGCCCTTCGACAGCATGTCGGGGTCGGACTTCAAGCGCTCGGACAGCGCCAGCACGCGCGTGTCGATCGAGTGCCGGACGTCGTGCTCGGGGTCGCCCCCGACGTCGACCAGGAAGCGACCCACCGCGTCGTAGATCTTCTCGAAGATGCGATCGTCGATCGGTTCGGGCACCCACCACGGCGACTCCTCGTCGAGCCGCTTGCGGAACGTGAGCCGGTTGTCCTCGAGGAAGCCGCCGAGGCCGACCAGCACGGCGTCGAGCAGGCGCTGGTGGTGGCCGCCCTCGACCGAGAGGTCGATCGCCCTGCCGACGAGCGGGGCGGCCGGAGTCGCGCGAACCCGGCGCCGCACCACCCCCTCGAGGCCATGTTGCACCTCGCGGTCGTCGAGCACCTCCAACGTGCCCTTGAGTGCGTCGCCGAGCGCCTCGCTGGCGCGGTGTGCGTTCGCGGGCTGCGAGAGCCAGACGCCCAGTCGTCGCCCGACGTGCGCGTGCAGCAGGCGCTCGCCGAGCACTTCGTGGGTCAGGAAGTTGCCCTCGACGAACTCTCCGAGGCTGCGACCGATCTGGTCCTTTCGCTTCGGGATGATGGCGGTGTGGGGGATCGGGATGCCGAGTGGGTGGCGGAACAGCGCGGTCACCGCGAACCAGTCGGCCAGCGCGCCGACCATCGCTGCCTCGGCGAAGGCCTGCACCCAGCCGACCCAGCCCTCTCCGCCGGCGAGGCGGGTGGCGACGTACACGATCGCCGCCGCGACGAGGAGGCCGAGCGCAACCGCCTTCATGCGCCGCAGGCTGCGGCGCCGCCCGGCATCCGCGTCGCCAGGCGCCAGCATCGACGAGGCCGGCTCGGTGGGCGCGGGTCGCACCCCCGGTTCGTGCGTCATCGGCCCCTGCATCGCAGCGACGTTACCGGCGCGACGAGACCGAGCACCGCAGATGCCGGGCGCTGGGACGCACCGTCACGGTGCGGCGGACCGCACGGTCACGGTGCGGCGGACCGCACGGTCAAGGTGCGGCGGACCGCACCGTTAAGGTGCGGCGGACCGCACGGTCAAGGTGCGGCGGACCGCACCGTTAAGGTGCGGCG
>NZ_JASJCS010000073.1 GCF_030065885.1 Ilumatobacter sp.
GGCTGACCGTGGCGGCTCCGTGTTCGAAGCGGGCCCCGATGTCGTTGAGCAACGATCCCGACAACGTCACGTCCGCTGCCATGTTGATCGTGTTGGTGTTGACCACCGCACCCGACCAACCCCCACCCAACCACTCCGTCGTCCCCGAGAGGGTGAGGTCGGCGACGGCAAGTGGACCGGAGGCCGTGAAGTCGCCGCTGATCTCCGAGGTGGCAGCCAGATCGAGCGAGCTCGCGGCGGGCAGCACGATCGACTCGGTGGCCGTGAGGCTGTTCACGTCGGCCGGGATGTCGATGGTCACCGTGACGTCGGCGGCGGGTCGGTCGATGCACACATCGTCCATCAACCCGGGAACCGTGCCGGTGTCCCAGTTGGAGCCCTGACTCCAGTCACCGGAGACGTCGACGTCCCACGATGCCGTGCAGGTGACTGCGCTGACAGACTCCGGTGAGTTCGTCAGGAGCCATCCTGCGAGTCCCACCGGCACGAGCGCCGCCCCGGCGAGCACGAGGATCGAGCGTCTCCAAGCGACGCTGCTCCTGCGATGCAGATCCGCCAGGAAGGAGCGCACGCGCACGATCCACCTCGGTTCGCCGCTGGTTTCAACGTAGGCCGGTCGTCCGGCACGTGGATAGGGCCGTTCTCCCTGAATCGGGCAGGTGAGGAGTGTGACTCGCTGGGCGAGACCCGGCAATGCACGACCGACACCACCGGGGCATCGCAGCCCGGCTCCTCCGTAGGTCATCGTGCCGTTCAGCCCTTGCAGGCGGGCTCGAATCGGCAGGACACTACAGGGGAGGGACTGCCCCGCGGCCGTTGGGCCGCGCACCACGAAGGGAGTTCTCGATGTCACTGAAGCGGATGCCACGCACCGAGCGGGAGCGAGCGCTCAGAACCATGTACGAGTACCGGCGGCAACTGCCGCCCGATGTACGGATGCGAGTGACCAACGAGTACGCGGACTACCGGCCGTTCAGGTTCCTGGCTGCGTTCGCCCTGCTCATGATGCTGATCGTCCCGGCGTTCATCGACGGCATGGGTTGGGCGGATCTGATGAAGGAACGGGCTTGGTGGGCCGATCTGTTCCTGCTGGTCCTCGGCGGGCTCGCCGGCTCGGTCATGTACGACGGGCGTCACGGAGTCGGTCTCGCGAGAGGCCCGGCGTTGACGCTCTCCGTGGGACTCGTCATCGCCCTGGCGGCCGTGCTGGTGCTCTTCTGACCCGATGCAGTACGGACTCTGGGTGTTCCTGGGCGTCCTGACCGCGACGGTCGCACGACGCGCCCGATGGGCACTGGGCGTGCTGTTGCTCGTCGTGTTCGGCGCGCTCGCGTCGATCGCAGTGCGTCAGGACGGTGAGCTCGCAGGCCCCGCCCTCGTCGGCTGGCTGTTGGCGCTCCTGCTCACCTCGGCGGGATGGGCAGAGCGTCGTGCCGCCCGGGACCCACTCGCCCAGGGACGGCGTCGCCTCCTGTTCGTCTCGTTCCGGAGCACCGACGTGCTGCTCGCGCGGGCAGTGTGCGAGCAGCTGATCGCGAGCGGTGTGGGCGTCTGGTTCTGCGAGTACGAGGTCGGGATCCCCGACTACGACGAGTGGGATCGCCTCGTCGACGCTGGGATCGACGCCGCAGCCGGCAGCGTGGCGTTCGTCGGTGCCGACTACGTCGACTCGGAGCACTGCCGGGACGAGATGACCCGGATGCTTGCGCAACATGGACCGCACGGGGTCCTGATCATCGAATGCGGCGACGATCATGGCCGGACGGAGGAGCGATTTCCCGAGCTCGCGTCCTGCGAACGCATTGCCTCGCAGGATCCCGAGGAGATCGTGCACGAGGTCCGCCGGCTCGCACCATTCGACATCCCCGAGCAACCGCCTGTCCGGGTCACGTCGACCCACGAGGCGGCCGAGTGGATGGTGCTCGGCTCACCGTTCCGGCTGGACGCCGACGGGTGGCGTGTCACCTCGCCGGGTCGCGGGCAGATCTGGCAGGAGGAGAACGAGGGCCCTCAGCTCCAACTCGCCAACCCCGCCCACTCGGTGTTCTGCAACGTGTACGCCGGGCCGCAGGACCGCGAAGCGATCGAGCTCGTGCGCGACGACCGCGCGGTGTACAGGGCGACGATGCGGCAGGCAGCGCGGCACTACCGCAAGCTCGGCGTCGGGGTGCCGCGAGGCCTCCACCTGCTGCGGCACGGCGGGCAAGGGCAGTTCGCCGTCACGTACCGGATGCCCGGCTACTGGACGCGCAAGTACTCGATCCTGCTGGTCGACGCGTCGGATCGCGGTGCCGAGTTCGTGTTCACCTTCGGCGTGCCCGGTTCGTTCGTCGACTTCTGCAGGGTCGCCGCCCACATGGATCGACTCGTCACGTCGCTCGAGTGGGGCGATCGCAGCCGGCGCGCCGCCTGACAACGTCGCCGGACTCACGACGGTCGGCCCGGTCTCCGATTCCTGGCCGGCGCGACAGGCTGCGTCGGACCAATGGCCCTGGCTCGCCGGCGCGGCGCCCACCTACCGTGATGGTGGGAGGTCTGCCATGTCCGGTCGTTCACGCCTGGTGGTCGGGCTCGACGGTTCCGACGAGTCGATGGTGGCGCTGCGGTGGGCCGCGGCCGCGCTCCAGCCCGGCGGCAACCTGCACGCAGTGCATGTCGTGTCCGCGATGGGCGAGCTCGCCGCCGACGCCGTGATGGGCGACAGCGTGTCGTTCCGCCACCACCGGGAGGACGAGCTGGACCGATGGCTCGAGCCACTCGATGACGACGAGTGCGAGGTCGAGGGCAGGGTGGTCGAGGGTACGCCGGCGCCCGAGCTGCTGGCCGCGGCTGCCCACCTCGAGCCCGACGCGATCGTCGTCGGCCACCACCCGAAGTCGCGATTCGGTCCCCAGCTCGTCGGCAGCGTCACCGCCGAGCTGCTCCGCGAGACGGAGTGCCCGGTGATCGTGGTACCCGGCACCTGGGACCCGCAGTCAGCGGCCGATGCGCCGATCGTCGTCGGGGTCGGCGTCGGTGAGGCCACGCACGCCGCGATCCGCTTCGGTCTGTCGATGGCGCTCGACACCGGCGCCGGACTGAGTCTCGTGCACGCGCTCGGGCCGCGCTCGATGTTCCGTCCCGACGGGATGCTCGACGTGCTCGCGTACTACGTCGACCCGTCGTTGCTCCCGCAGTGGGTCGAGGAGGACTTGTGGGAGACGGCGTCCGAGATCGAAGCGTCGACCGAGCACGGCGTCGAGATGTCGCTGACGGTCGAGCGGGGCCGGATCGGTCACAAGCTGCTCCAGGCCGGCGAGCACGCCCAGCTGCTCGTCATCGGGCGTGGTGAACCGCCGTTCCGCGGCCGGACCATGGCGCCGTTCCTCCACCGCGCACTCACCCACGCGACGTGCCCGATCGCGGTCGTTCCGGTCGAGCACGCCCGCGAGGTCGAGGTGGCGTGACACGTTCATCGGACGCTGAACCGCCGGCGGCGACGCCGGTTCTCGAGGCCGCGGCGCACCGCGGCCTGACGACCGCCGAGGTCGACGAGCAGCGCGCCCTCGGCCGCGTCAACGAACAGCCCGAACGGACCTCGCGGTCGTACCTCGGGATCGTGCGCAGCAACGTGCTGACCCGCTTCAACGCGATCATCACCGTGCTCGCGGTCGTCGTGCTGGTCGTCGGTCACCCGATCGACGCGATCTTCGCCGGCGTGATGGTGTTCAACACGATCATCGGGATCGTGCAGGAGGTCCGGGCGAAGCGCACGCTCGATCGGCTCAGGGTGCTGATCACACCGACGGTGACCGTCTACCGCGACGGCGCGCCCGGTGAGGTCGCACCGAGCGAGCTCGTCAGCGGTGACGTGATCGAGTTGCGCGCCGGCGACCAGGTGCCCGTCGACGGCGACGTGCTCGAAGCGCACGGCTTCGACGTCGACGAGTCCGCGCTGACGGGCGAGGCCGACGCGATCAGCAAGGAGGTCGCGGACGAGGTCCGCTCGGGGAGCGTCGTCGTCGGCGGCCGTGCCGTCGTGTTGGCCACCGCCGTCGGCGACGAGACGTGGATCTACCAGTTGCTCGCCCAGGCGAAGGAGTTCGTGCTCGCAACCTCTGAACTGCGCCGCGGCGTCGACCAGATCCTGCGGATCGTCGGCTATGCGATCGCTCCGTTGGCGGCGCTGCTGCTGTGGAGTCAGCTCCGCGACGAGAACGACGTGGGCGAAGGGCTCGTCGCGGCGGTCGCCGGCGTCGTCGGCCTCGTCCCGCAGGGCCTCGTTCTGCTGGTCAGCATGGCGCTCGCCGTGGCCGTGATCCGCCTCGCTCGGAACCACGTGATCGTCCAGGAGCTCCACGCCGTCGAGGGGCTGGCTCGCATCGACGTGCTCTGCCTGGACAAGACCGGGACGCTGACGACCGGGGCGATGACGCTCGACCGGATCGAGGCGTTCGGTGCCGCCGACGATCAGGTGGCAGACGCGGTGGCTGCCCTGGCGGGTGCCGAACCGACGCCGTCCGCCACGCTGACGGCAGCTGCGGCAGGCAGGCCGGCGCCCGGGTGGCGGGTCGAGTCGCAGGTCGCGTTCTCGTCGGACAGGAAGTGGAGCGGCACGACGTTCGTCGAGGGCGGCACCTGGGTCGTCGGCGCGCCCGAGGTGCTCATCGCCGGCTCGCAGCACGAGGCGGTCGCCCGCGTCCGGGAGCGGATGGCTGCGCTGGCCGAGGACGCCCGCCGAGTCCTGCTGGTCGCCCGGTCGCAGCGCGTGCTCGACGAACCGGTGGTCCCACCCGATCTGGAACCCGTGGGGCTGGTGGTCCTCGCCGAGGAGGTGCGCAGCGACGCTGCCGAGACGATGCGCTACTTCGCCGAGCAGCACGTCGAGCTCAAGATCATCTCGGGCGACAACCCGGTCACGGTCTCAGCGGTCGCCGATCGACTCGGGGTCGAGGGCGCCACGAGCTACGTCGATCTCCGCGACGTCGATCTCGCCGGACCGGCCCGCCAGGTCGACGAGCTCGTCGCGTCGACCACCGTCTTCGGGCGCGTGTTGCCGCAGCAGAAGCGCGAGCTGGTCGAGGCGTTGCAGCGCACGGGACACACCGTGGCGATGACCGGCGACGGCGTCAACGACATCCCGGCGCTGAAGAAGGCCGACATCGGCATCGGCATGGACACCGCGACGGCGGCGACCAAGGCGGTCAGCCAGCTCGTGCTGCTCGACGGGCGATTCGACCGTCTCCCGGCCGTGGTGGGCGAGGGGCGCCGGGTGATCACCAACATGGAGCGCGTCTCGGCGCTGTTCGTCACGAAGACCGTCTACGCAGCCGCGTTCGCGCTGGTCATCGGCATCTGGGGAGCTGCGTTCCCGTTCCTGCCGCGGCACATGAGTCTCGTGTCCGAGGTCACGATCGGCGTCCCGGCGTTCGCGCTGAGCTTCCGATCGGCGAGCCGCCCCTACCGCCCGGGCTACCTCCGGCGGGTGATGCGCTTCGCCGTGCCGGCCGGGCTGGTCGCGGCGACGGTGACGCTCGTCGCGTACTGGCTGATCCGATCGCCGATCTCCGACGCCAGCCTCGACGAGGCGCGCACCGCGGCCACGCTGACGCTGCTGTCGGTTGCGTTCTGGGTGCTCTACCTGCTGATGCGGCCGCTCGACCGCTTCGACACGTACGTGCTGGTGGGCATGATCTCGGTCGCCGCGCTGATCGTCAGCACCCCGCTCGGTCGCAAGTTCTACGCGATCGACTGGCCGGACATCACCACCTCACTGCTCGTCGGCGCCTACGCGTTCGGCTCGGTGATGCTGCTGTCGCTCGCCGTGACGCTTCGGCAGCGTTTCCGCTGACCGGACCGGGCCGGCGAACTCGGCGAGGCGGACCCCGCCAGGGCTGGGAGGCGAGGAGTTCGGCGCAGCGAGCACGGTAGCTCCGTGGCGCGGCCGCTCGATCGGCTGCGCCACGCGTGCAGCCCGTTCAGTCGGAGGGTTGCTCGATCGCGTCGATGAAGAGGTCGACGTCGGCGTCCTCGCCGCCGACCAACCAGACCACGTCACCCTCGCCGTCACCGTCCCGCCACGGCATCACCCCGTCGACGTTGTAGCGGTCGACCGTGATGTCGCTGTCGCCGTCGCGCACCGGCGCGATGATCGACAGCTCGACGACGGCGTCACCGGGGTGATGGCTGAGCATGTCGATCAGCTCGGCGACCGTCAGGCCCTCGCGTTGCTCCAGCTCCATGACATCCCCCTCTTGGATGGTCGGTTCTGATGGCGGTCGGGTACGGCGGCCCGATGTCGGCGGCGGGTGGTCAGTACGGCTCGCGCAGCCATGACTCGGCGTGTTCGAGCAGGTACAGACTGACATGTTTGCACCGTTCGAGGGCCTGTGCGACGGACCCGTCGTTGTTGAGGTACACGTCGGCGAGGTCGAGGGCGATGCGGGCGACGATCGACAGGCTGCGTTCGGCCTCGTCGGTGACGCTCGGGAACGAGTCGATCGCCGAGACCTCGACGGGGAGGTCGAGCCCGCCGACACCGGCGATCTCGGTGGCGAGCACGAGGAGGTCGGGCGGGTGCGTCAGAGGTGGGAGGGTCCAGGTGAACAGCAGCGGGAACGTGAACCCCTTGGGCGGGTCGTCGTCGGGGTCCTCCATCTTCATCACGTCGTCTTCGAAGCCGAGCAGTGCTCGCGGGTCGACGTCGAGCGACAGGTGGAGGTCGATCGGACCGGCGCACGCCTCCTCGGGGTGGAGGTCGACCTCCCACAGCTGCCGGAGCGAGTACGTCTCGACGAAGTGCCGTTCGTCGTGGACGTGGAAGCCGTAGTCGATGGCCTGGCTCTTCAAGTCGGCGACGAAACCCGCTACGTCGATCACTGCCACGCCCTGGACACTACCGTCGGATGCCGTGATCGAATCGAGGCTGACCAGGGCGATCGCCACCTTCGACCTCGCAGCCGACGCCGTCGCCGGCGTGCTGCGGGCCACCACCGACTGGGGCGGATCCGGTCTGCGCGAGGGCCAGTACGCCGTCGACCTCGACGCCGACGCCGCCTGCCTCGACGTGCTGTACGGAGCCGGCTTCAGGGTGCTGTCCGAGGAGAGCGGCGTCACGGGCCCGTCAGGATCGGAGTCCGCGCCGATCGTCGTCGTCGATCCGCTCGACGGTTCGACCAACGCGTCGCGTGGCGTGCCGTGGTTCGGTACGGCGCTGTGCCTCGTCGACGACGACGGGCCGGCGGCCAGCCTCGTCGTCAACCACGCAACCGGCGAGCGGTTCACGGCCGTGCGCGACGCAGGAGCGCAGCGCGACGACGAGCCGATCGCGCCGTCAGGGGCGACCGAGATGTCCGCCGCAATCATCGGTGTCTCCGGCCTGCCGACCCACCACTACGGCTGGGCCCAGTTTCGGGCGTTGGGTGCGTCGGCGCCGGACCTCTGCGCGGTGGCGTGCGGTGTGATCGACGCCTGGTGCGACATGTACGACGACGGCCACGGGGTGTGGGACTACCTCGCTTCGGTGCTGATCGTGGCGGAGGCGGGCGGCGTGGTGGCCGAGGTGAACGATCGCGAGTTGTGCGTGCTCGACCCCACCGAACGGCGTGCACCGGTGGCGGCTGCCACCCCGGAGCTGCTGGCAGCTGTGCTCGAACAGCGCCGGCAGTGACCGCGCCGGCGGTTCACGCGTCGATCGGACCGTCCGGCGATTCCTCCCGCTCGCCGTAGTCGCCGAACGGTCGATCGCGCTCGCGCACCGCCTCGCGGAACCCGACCTCGCCCGAGCGGGCCACGAAGTCGAGGCCCTCTTGGGTGTGCCGTGCGACCCCGTCGAAGAGCGTGCCCAGCCGGCGCGACGACGTCGGGTCGTACATCTGGTCGGCGACGGCGTTGAGCGACCACGTGATCATCTCGAGCTGGTTGCCCGGTACCCGGGCGATCCGCTGGGCGAGCGCCATCGCGTGGTCGTGCAGGTCGGTGTCGGGCACGACCTCGAGCACGGCGCCCATCTCGCGGGCCTCGGCAGCCGTGAACTCGTCGCCGGTCAGCATGTAGCGGCGCGCGTTCTGGAGCCCGAGGCGGGCGACCCAGTTCCACGGGGCCTCCGGCACACCCCAGACCCGTGACGGCGGGTAGCCGAACCGCGCCGACTCGGCTGCGACGATCAGGTGGGCGTTGAACACGATGTTCGTACCGCCGGCGATGCACCAGCCCTGCACAGCGGCGACCGTCGGCTTCGAGCAGTCGTGCAGCTTCGCCCAGGTGTCGGCAAACGAGCGGATCATGTGCTGGTCGCGGACCGAGTCCCAGACCGGGCGGGCGCCGCTCTCCTCGTCGGCCTGCGCCTCGGTACTCCAGTCGAGGTCGTAGCCCGCGCAGAACGCCGCGCCCTCGGCGTCGAGCAGGATCACCCGCACGCCGGCGTCTCGTTCGGCGGCATCGATGGCGGCCCCCAGTTCGTCGCGGAGTTGCGGCGTGATGGTGTTGTAGCGCTCGGGCCGGCACAGCGTCAGCCGCCGTACGTGCCCGTGCGTCTCCTCGCGGAGCGTGTCACCCATGCGTGCATGCTCGCGGATCTCGCCTCGCACCGCGCCAACGGGTGTGGTGGCCGGCGAGCGTCGTAGCGATGTAAGCGCTTTCACCCGGCGGGGTGCTGGCGTAGTGTCGGTCCTGATGGCTCGTGCGTCGGGGGTGTGGTGGCGATGGATCACGGTGCCCTGGCACGAGTGGTCGCTGGCCGGAGCGCTGATCGCCGCGGCGGCGGCGCCGGTGATGCTGGTGGCGTCCGCCGACGTGTGGCGCGCGGCGAGCGAGGACGACATCGCGGCGCGCACCGTCGAGGACGTCCCGCTCGACCGCAACGGCATCGACGTGCTCATCGAGGCGGCCTTCGATCCCGACACCGTGTCCGCCGCCGACGCAGCGATCCGCGGTGAGCTCGACGTGATCGCCGAGGTCGGCGAGGCGACCCGCACCGTCTACACGCTGCCCGGTCTGCTCACGATCGGGCCGCCGCCGTTGCGGCAGGTCGGCCCGCCGGGGCGGCTGCTCGCACGCGACGGCGCGCTCGACCACGTGAACATCGTCGAGCAACTCGACGACACGTCGGACGGGGTCTGGGTCACGACGTGGTTCGCCGAGCGGCGCGAGCTCGAGCTCGGCGACGGGCTCGCCTTCGAGGCCGGTGCGATCGTCGACGAGCAATGGAACGACCTCGTCCAGGGCGGCGGCGCCAACTCGGTGTTCCGCATCGTCGGCCTGTACGAACCGCTGTGGTCGGCCGATCCCGACCACGAGCTGAACGACTACTGGCGCGGCGTGTCGCCCGAGCTGGTGCCCCGCTTCCTGTCCACGTTCAACGGACCGAACGCCGAGCTGGTGCTCGCCGAGGAGGCGGCTGTCCTGACGAGTGGACTCACCGGCGTCGCGCGGTGGCGGGCGCCGCTCGCGACGATCCCCGACGAGTTCGACGAGGTGCGCACGCTCCGCAACCGGTTCCGCCGCTTCGAGGGCGAACTGGTCGGGACGGGTGAGCTGGGGGCGGCGATGGCCGACATCGCGACGTCGGCGGGCGGGCGCCCACGGCTGACGAGCGACCTGTTCGAGACGGTCGCCGGGATCGAGTCGGCGGCACGGCAGCTCGCCGGACCGCTGGGAGCGGCGCAAGGTCTCGGCGGCGTCGTCGGCCTCGTCGCGACGGTGGCCGTCGGCGTGTTCTTCGTCGAGCGACGGCGTTCCGAGTTCCGGCTGCTGGCGAGCGAGGGCGAGCGCTGGCCGGCCATGTCGGCTCGGCTCGCCGGCCAGCTCGTGCTCCCCACCGCGGTGGGCGCCGTGGTCGGCGTCGGCGCCGCGCTCGCTGGACCCAGGTGGTTCGGCCCTGCCCGCAGCTATGAGGTGGCCGCGGTGCCGTGGAGCACCGTCGCGCTGGCGGCGGGGACCGCCCTCGCCCTGGCGTCGCTGACCGGCGGCGTCGTCGGCGCCCGGACGCTGCAGGCCGCCGACCGTCGCCTCGCGCGGGTCGTCGGGCGCGTGTTGGCGGGCGTGCTGGTGCTGGCGACGGTCGGCGCCTGGGTCCAGGTGGGCCGGACCTCCGCGGTCGACGCCGAGTCCCTCGATCTCGTGGTCGTCGCGCTCCCCGTGCTGGCCGTGCTGCTGGCCGTCGTCGCCCTGCTGGCCGTCGTCGCCCGCCTCGTGCGCCTGCCCGGCCGTCGCATCGAGCGGCTGCCCGTCGAGGGGTTCCTGGCGCTGCAGCGCCTGGCCGGCGGCTCGACCGGGGTGCGGATGGTCGCGGGCGCGCTCGGCATCGGCATCGGGCTCCTCGTGTTCGCCGTGGCGCTGACGTCGACGCTCGACCGCACGGTCGACGTCAAGCTCGCGACGGAGGTGGGTGGCGAGACGACGGTCACGATCATCGACGAGCTCCCCGACGAGTTCCGGGCTCCCGCCCCGACGACCGTGATCAGGTTCTTCGACACGCTGCTCGCGCCGGGCGGCACCCGCGCCCGCGTCATCGCCGTCGACCCGGAGACCTACGCAGACGCGGTCGCCTGGCCCGACGAGTTCGGCGCCGACATCGACGACGTGCTCGCCGACCTCGGCGGCTCCTTCGACGAGTCGGTGCCCGTCATCGGCGTCACCGGCGAGGGTGGTCCGTCGACCGGAGCATTCGGCCTCGCTCAGACCTACCCGTACCGGACCATCGGTCGCATCGGGTCGTTCCCGGGTGCCGGCGAGAACCGCGTGAGCTTCCTCGCGCTCGCCGACTCGATCGACGGTCTCGCGTTGATCGAGGCCGGGCTCTCCTCGCCGGAGGAGGCGGCCGAGATCAACCTGCGGCTCCCGGTGGAGCGGTTCCGTCGGCGCGTGATCTCCCGCGCCTCGCCGGAAGAGCTCACCGCCGCGCTGGACACCGTGGGCGTGCGCTATCGCGACGTCGTGACGAGCAGCGATCGCAGCCAGGACCCGTCGATCATCGCCACCCGCTCGGCGTTCGCCTACCTCGGTGTCATCGGGGTGGCCGCGGCGACGGCTGCGGTCGTCGCGCTCGCGCTGTTCCTGTCCGCGCGGCGCCGGGTGCGGGCGTTGACGAGCGTGATGACACGCGTGATGGGTCTCGCGCCGGCGCGCGCAGCCCTCGTCTCGGTGCTCGAACTGGCGGCGGTGATCGTCGTCGCCGTCGGTGCCGGCTTCCTGGCCGCGCCGGTCGTCGTGCGCCGGTTGTCCGAACGGTTCGACCCCGCGCCGGGCCGGCCGCCGGACGTGCCGGTGCTGGTGTCATGGCTCCCGTTGATCGGGGCAGCGGTCGCCGGGGTCGTGCTCGTCGGCATCGGGGTGTACTGGTCCGAGCGATGGGCGGCACGCCGCCCCGCCGCGGAGGTCGTACGCGATGCGGGCTGAGCCGATCCTGCGCTGCGACCACCTGGTGCGCTTCTACGACACGCCGTCGGGGCGGGTGCAGGCCGTGCGCGGCGTCGACATCGAGCTCCCCGCCGGCGTGACGGCGGCCGTCGTGGGGCCGTCGGGGTCGGGCAAGTCGTCGCTGCTGCGGATGTTGGCCGGCCTCGACCGGCCGACCGCCGGCACCGTGCTGGTCGGCGGCGTCGACCTCTGGCAGCTGACCGAGCGGGCGCGGGCACGACGCCGGGCGCATCTCCTGACGCACGTCTACCAGCGGCCGAGCGACAACCTGTTCGCCCACCTGACCGCTCGCATGCAGCTCCGCCGCCTGGTCCGCGGCTCGGGCGACGGCGTCGTCGGCGAGTGGCTCGAGCGGCTCGGGCTCTCGCACCGCGCCGATCACACGCCCGACGACATGTCCGGCGGCGAACGGCAGCGGTTGGCGTTCGCGCGGGCGGCGGTGGCCGGTCACCAGCTCGTGATCGCCGACGAGCCGACGTCGCAGCTCGACTCCGTCAGCGCCCGCGGGGTGATGGACGCGGTGGCTGCCCTGTCGTCGGCCGGCGTGACGGTGCTGTTCGCCACCCACGATCGCCGCGTGCTCGAACACGTCGACCAGGTGATCGCGCTGCGGGACGGCGCGGTGGCGACGGTGACCTCGGCGGGTTCCGAGCTGGCGGTGATCGATCGCTCCGGCCGGCTCCAGCTGCCGCCCGAACTGCAGGAGCGGTTCCCCGATCGGCGGGTACGGCTCGTCTGGGACGAGGACGACGACCACGTGCGGCTGGAGGAGCCGTGACGGCCGCCGTGGCGCACGAGGAGGCGCTGCTAGAGCTCCGCGGTGCGAGTCGGACCTTCCGGACCCGCGCCGAGACGATCGCGGCGGTGGCCGACGCGTCGCTCACGTTGCAGACCGGCGAGATCGTCGGCCTCGCTGGGCCCTCCGGATCGGGCAAGACGACGTTGCTGCACCTGATCATGGGATGGGAACGCCCGGACGCCGGCACGGTCGAACTCCACGAGGGCCTGCCCTCGGGATGGTCGGGCCTCGCCGTCGTGCCACAGGAGCTGGGCCTGCTCCCCGAGTTGACCGCCCGGCAGAACGTCGAGCTCGCGGGACGTCTCGGCGGCGGCCTCGCCCGCTCGACCGCGGAGCTGTTCGACCATCTCGGCCTCGCCGAGCTCGCCGATCGACTGCCCGACGAGCTGTCGCTCGGTGAGCAGCAGCGCGTCGCCGTGGCGCGAGCGGTCGCTGCCGCTCCGATGCTGCTGGTGGCCGACGAACCGACCGCCCATCAGGACGAGCAACACGGCGACGCCGTGATGGAGACCCTCCGGGAGGTCGCAAGCAGCGGGGGAGCAGTGCTGGTCGCCACGCACGACGAGCGGATCCTCGGCGTGGTCGATCGCATCGTGCGCATGCTCGACGGCCACCTCTCGACGTGACGAACGGATCGTGCTGCAGCGATGGTGCGACGCGCGATGGCGCCAGGCACCATCGGTTCGGCAGCTCGACTCAGAGGTGGTGGGCGAGCTCGACGATGACCGCTGCGGCTCGCTCGGCGTCGTGCACCGTCGTCTTCCACGACGAGACGCTCACCCGCATCGCGGTCTCGTCGTGCCACTGGGTCGGCCCGCACCAGATCCGCCCGTCCTCTTGCACGGCGGCGATCAACCGCTCGGTCGTCGGCCCGTCGACATGGCGGACGAGCACCTGGTTGAGGTCGACGTCGTTGAGCACGTCGACGCCGGCCTCGGTGAGCCGTGCGCCGATCACGCGGGCCGCGTCGCTCGACTGCTGCACCATCGCAGCGACGCCCGATCGACCGAGCGTGCGCAGCACCGCCCACACCTCGATCTGGCGGGCGCGCTGGGACGACTGCGGGGTGTGGTGCATCGCCTCGAAGCCGTGCTCGGGTGGCAGATATCCGGCGACCGAGGCGAATGTGCGCCGCAGTGCACCCTCGCGCTGCACGAAGGCGATCCCGCTGTCGTAGGTGACGTTCAGCCACTTGTGGGCGTCGGTGGCCAGCGAGTCGGCGCGGCGTAGGCCGGTGACGAGGTGCTGCCGGGTCGGGTCGGCGAGCGCCCACAGCCCGAACGCGCCGTCGACGTGGAGCCACGCCGCCCGCTCGGACGCCCAATCGGCGATGTCGGCGAACGGGTCGAACGCACCGGTGTTGACCTCGCCGGCCTGCGCACACGCGAGGATCGGCCCGGCACCTGGGTCGAGGTCGGGGAGCAGCTCTGCGCGCATCCTGCCCTGGTCGTCGGCGGGCACGACGAGGACCCGCTCCCGCCCGACCCCGATCAGGCCGAGCGATTTGCCGAGCGTGCTGTGTGCCCGCTCGCCGACGACCACCTGGATCTCCGGCGCCCCGAACAGGCCGTCTCGCTGCACGTCCCACCCGGCGTCGATCAGCAGGGCGTCGCGGGCGGCGGCGAGGCAGGTGGCGTTGGCGACCGTGGCGCCGCTCAGGAACGCGACGTCGGTGGCGGTCGGCAGGCCGAGCACCTCGTTGAGCCATGCCGCCGCGACGTCGTGCAGCTTCGCGGCCGCCGGCGACATCACGGGCAGTGCTGCGTTCTGATCCCACGCGTCTGCGATGAAGGCCGCGCCGAGCGCGACGGGGTACGTGGCGCCGTTGACGAAGCCGAAGTAGTGCGGCCCGGTGGTCGCTACCGTGGCCGGACCACCGACCGTGGCGAGCAAGTCGAGGGTCTCCGTCGGATCACCTGGCCGATCGGGGAGCGGCTCGTCGAACGCCGCCAAGCCGTCGACCGCAGGCGCCGATGCCGCCACCCCACGACCGTCGATGGTGGCGGTGTAGGCGATCGCCCGAGCGGCGGCATGTCCCAGCAGGTCCTGGTCGGGGTTCATCGTTCCATCGTGGCGTGGATCTGGGCCGGGGGCCAGGTCGTTTCGCCGTCGGGTCGCTTCGCCGCCGGACGTGCCGAACCTGCCGGGTACGGTCGCGCGGGTGAGCGACACGACCCTCGACTGGTACGGCTGCGCCACGTTCGGGCTGCGGACCGCAGGCCTCCACATCCTGCTCGACGCGTACATCGATCGGGCCGGGAACGCTGCCGGACCGCAGCCCCGCGTCACCGCCGACGACATCAACGACTGCGATTGGATCGTGATCGGCCACGCCCACTTCGACCACCTCTACGGCGCCGAGCGGGTGATGGCCAACACCGACGCCCGCCTGATCGGCAGCTACGAGTCGGTGCGGGTGATGGAGCAGGCCGGTGTACCCGTCGAGCGGATGATCCCCGTCGCCGGCGGCGAGACCGTCGCGCTCGAGGGCGCCGCTGGGCCGGCGACCGTGTCGGTGTTCCCGAGCCAGCACAGCTGCGTGTGGTCGCACGGTCAGATGGGTCAGCCCGACGAGGTCTGCCTCGGCGACCTGGGCGTGACGTGGCAGGAGCAGCGGCGGCGTTTCGACGAGCTGATGCGATACCTGAGCACCGAGCTCGACCCGGCAGCGATCGAGCACATGATCGCGTCGCTCGCCGGCCACAGCGACCGCGGCGACGGGGGAGCGCTGGTGTACCGGTTCGACCTGCCCGACGGCACGCTGCTGTTCCAGGACACATCCGGTCACTGGTCGGGCGTGATGGAGGACCTGACAGCCGACGTCGCGATCCTCGCCGCGGCCGGTCGCGGCAACATCGACGGCGAGCCGATCCAGGGATCGCTCGCGCACTTCGTCGCCCGCCAGGTCGCGATGATCTCGCCCAAGCGGGTGCTCCTGTGCCACCACGACGACTGGCTGCCCGGCTTCTCGGTTGCGACCGACGCGTCCTCGATCGCCACCGAGATCGACGCCGTCTCGCCCGACACGGAGCTGCTCGAGGTCGACTACCTCGCCGGCACGCGGATCTTCGACTTCGACGACTGACCTACACCGGTAGGCTCGACCCCTGCTTCGGGCGCATAGCTCAGTTGGCTAGAGCGCTGCCCTTACAAGGCAGATGTCGGGGGTTCAAGTCCCTCTGCGCCCACTCGTTGTCGTAATCACAACGTTTGCCCAAGCCAGAGGTCGTTTCTGACGTTCCTTCGCGAACTGACCTGATCGCGCTCCTTCAAACCCTCGCGCCGCTGCGTCACCGCCGCGGGGCCCGACTTCCAGGCGCTCGTCCCGCAGGGTGATGCCTAGGGCTTCTGCGGCGCGAACGCGTCGTGGTCGCACAGCGCGTGCGCGACCTTCGACATCGCATTGGCCAACGCCGCGGTCTCAGCGTCGTCGAGATGGTCGAAGATCAGCGCCCGGACGTCGCCGACATGTACCGGTGCTACGCGTTCGAGGAGTTCGCGCCCGGCGGTCGTGAGCGTGGCGTTCTTGCCACGACCATCGTCAGGGTCGGCCGCGATCTCGACGTGGCCGCGCTCGATCATCGTCCGGAGCCGGTGCGTCAGGCGACTCTGGGACAGGTTGGCGGTATCGGCGAGCTCGGCGAGCCGCATCGTGTCGCCGGGAGCCGACGAGAGCGCGACGAGGATCGAATAGTGGACCACCAGCAGGTCATGCTCCTTCAACGTCCGCTCGAGCGTGGGCAGGCCTCGGTTCACGAACACCAGCAGGGCGCGCCACGCCAGCTGCTGGGTCTCGTCGAGCCACCGGTCGTCCGTCACACCATCACCCTAGTGGTTGACGCGACAACAATCCCCCATTAAGTTGACTCGTCAAGAAGATATTTGATGGGTCAACAAAGGAGGAGAAGTGTACGACTGCCCCGCCACGACAGCGCCCACCACTCGCAGTGTCGAACAGATCATTCCGGCTTCGAGCACGCTCGAAGGCGGCGGATTCGAGGTCTACCGGTCGTTCCCCGGCCATGCGGGCGACTCGTTCGACCCCTTTCTCCTCCTCGACGAGATGGCGCCACACCATCACCCACCTGGCGAGGCGGTCGGTGCGCCGGCACACCCCCATCGCGGCTTCGAGACGGTGACCTACATCCTGCGGGGTGAGGTCGAACACCGTGACTCGGCCGGCAATCACGGCGTCATCGGTCCCGGCGACGCCCAGTGGATGACCGCGGGCGACGGCATCGTGCACTCGGAGATGCCCAGCGGCCGCATTCAGACCGAAGGGGGCGTGGGGCACGGCCTCCAGCTGTGGGTCAACCTCCCTGCGGCGCTCCGACGCACCCCGCCGAAGTACCAGGCGCTGCCCGCAGACCAGATGGCCGTCGCCAGCGGCACGGGATGGTCGGCCGACGTCGTCGCCGGCTCGATCCTTGGCGCCACCGGTCCGGCCAGCACGCACACCCCGATCGGCTTCGCCCGCCTCACCGTCGAGCCCAGCACGACACTGCGCGTCCCTACCACTGACGGCCACACTGCGCTCGTCTACGCGTTCGCCGGCTCTGCCGCTGTGGGCGCCGAAGGACGCGACCTGCTGGCCCACCATCTCGCCGTCTTCGCCGACCGAGGTGGCGACATCGTGCTCGCCGTCGACGACGACGCCACGGAGTCGCTCGACTGCATCGTGCTCACCGGCGAGCCGATCGGCGAGCCGATGACCCGCTACGGGCCGTTTGTGATGAACACCTCCGCCGAGATCGATGAAGCCATCTCGGACTTCAACGCCGGCCGCATGGGCGCCATCGCCGCGACCGGCACCACCTGAACCCCCTCACCATCGAAAGCAGGACCCCCATGAGACTCCTCGTCTTCGCTGCCACCACGAGCCGCGAGTCGATCAACCGACAACTGCTGGACTACGCCGTCCAGCTCCTCGCCGATGACGTCGAGGTCGAGATGATCGACCTGAACGACTACGAGATGCCGATCTACAGCATCGACCGAGAGCAGGAAGGCGGCATTCCGGACGCCGCCCAGGACTTCTTCGACAGGATCGGCGCAGCCGATGCCGTGCTGATCTCGTTCGCCGAGCACAACGGCTTCTACACGGTCGCCTACAAGAACGTCTTCGACTGGGCCTCACGCATCGACATGCGCGTGTATCAGGACAAACCGGTCGTGCTGTTCTCCACCTCGATCGGCCCGGGCGGCGGCGCGAACGTGCTCAAGACCGCGGTCACGTCGGGACAGTTCTTCGGCTACGACGTGAAGGCCAGCCTCTCGATCCCGAGCTTCCATGAGCGCTTCGACACGGAGTCTGGTGCGCTGCGGGACCCCGAGCTCGACCGTCAGTTCCGCGCCGCCCTGGCGAGCTTCGATGAGACGGCAGGCGTCGCGGCATGACGACGACACGACCCACCCCAGGCACGTGGACGCTCGATCCGTCCGCCACCACCATCGTCGTGACTGCCAAGAAGCTCGGCCTCTTCACGATCCCGGCCACGCTCAACGTCGTGTCGGGCACGATCGAGATCGGCGCCGACCACCAGGTGACCAGCGTCGAGATCGTCGCCGACGCCTCCTCCTACGCCAGCAAGAACGCCAAGCGCAACGAGCACATCATCGGCCCGGACTTCCTCGATGCCGAGACGCACCCCACCATCGTGTTTCGGTCCGGCCACGTCGCCCCTACCGACGCGGGTCTCGTGTCGAACGGGACCGTGGCGGTGAAGGGGCGGGCAACGACGATCGACGTGACCGTCTCGGACGTGGACGTCGCCGACGCGGCGGGGGCGTTCGTCGCAGCGGCGACAATCGATCGGAACGCCATCGGCGTCGACAAGCTGCCGTCGGCGGTCATCGGCCGACAGCTGGACATCACCGTCAATGCCTCGGCGAGCCTGAGCTCATGACGGCGCCATCCGTTGCACACGAGCCCGACGCCATGGGCTCCACCAGCATCAGACTGCTGCAACTCACCGCCGTCCTTTGGGTGGTCTGGGGGCTCGTTCACATGCTTGCCGGCGTCTTGACGATGGGTCGCGACACCGGCGACGCAGTCGGCGGAATCGCCGACGCGGTCGACCAGTCGACCCTCGACCTGGACTACCCCGACGCCGTCGGCGCCATCATCAACCAGCACGGGTTCAATCTGTTCTGGATCGGTGCCGTCACCCTCGTCTGTGCCGTGTTCATCTGGCGCCGATCGATGCCGGCTGCGTTCCTCGCGGCCCTCGTGGGTGGGCTGGCCGACGTCGGCTACTTCGTGTTCCTCGACCTCGGGGACCACGTGAACTTCGTCCCCGGAACGGTCATGACCCTCTTCTCGGCGACCGCCATCATCGCCACGTTCGTGGTGTACCGCACCGAGCGGGCCAGGCCGGCGGTCTGAGGCGGACCGCCCTTTCTTCGTCCGGAGCGGGCGGGCAATCGAGGCGCCCGCGACGGTCGGCGGCGACGACAGCGGCGGACTCGCCGTCAACCTCGCAGTTCGGGCAACGACGTCGCCGACGCCGGAGAAGCCTCGGTCACCCGCACGGTTGCCGACCTCGTCGTCCGCTCGGGACTGACCTTCGCGAACCACGGGAACCACAACCTCAGAGGCCCGTCGCCGGCGCCGAGGCGGTCCAGCCCGCTAGTAGTTGGGGACCTTCGCACCGCGAGCCGCGTGGGCGGCGATGGTCTCGATGCGTTTGGCCCGGGTCGCTTCTCGCTTCGCCCCGGCGATCCAGCGCAGCACGTTGCGCCGATACGAGGGAGCGGCGTCGTCCCACCACGCCGACGCCTCGCGTTGGTCCAAGGTGGTGCGCAGGTCGGCGGGTTCCTCCAGCCGATCGACATCGCTGCGTGCGCGCCAGGTGCCGGCGGACTTCGCTCGCTCGATGGCGGCGAGTCCCGGTGGTCGCATGCGGCCCTCGGCGATCAGGCGCTCAGCGCGATCTCGATACGACGCCGCCCACAGCTGCTGCTTGCGGGGCGAGATGAGTTGCATGGTGCGGTCGTCGTCGAGGGCGTACCGTCGCCCGTCGATCCAGCCGTGGGCGAGCAGCGCATCGAGGACGTCTTCTCGGGACACGTAGCGATCGCGCCGTTTCGCCTTCCACGTCAGGAGGAGCACGCTGTCGCCCTGGTCGTGGTGCAAGTCGAGCCAGTCCCACAGCTCAGCGACAGACGTCACCTCCACTCGCTCCAGATCCGGGACTCTCATCGTCGTACTTCTCGCATCAGATGACGATGTTCGCGGGCGCGTCACCGGAGAGTGGTGAATGGTCGGTCTCGGTGCGGATGTCTGGGGTGCGTTCAGCGTTGGCACCACGGCCATCCAGCCACTGGGGCGGCGTGGGTGACGGGTCGGACTCGGTCCTCCGGCACCACAGACTTCCTTCAGATCCCGGAGCTCACCGCGACGGTTGGTCTTCTGTCTGCTTGACTGGAATGACCTAGTTGAGAGGCGGAGGCGGGGGTCGGGGCTCTGCGATGAAGGTGGCATTCAACCATGTGGGTTACGGCCCCGATGCGCGGAAGCGGTTCCTGATCGAAGCTCCGGCGGATGCGGAGTGGGACCACGTCGCTCTGGTGCGGCTTCCGTCCGGGGAGGAAGTGTGGCGGACCGTTCCGCAAGAGTGTGCCTCCGTCGCAGGATGGCACCTGGGCCCGTGGTGGGAGATCGACGCATCAGGCGTCACGGCGCCGGGGCGCTATGCGGTGCGATGGACGTTGACGGACGGAGCCACCGGCCAGAGTGAAGGATTCGAGATCCGTGACGGTTTGCTCGGCCAGGCCCTGATCTCGGACCTCTTGTTCCACATCAAGAGCCAGCGGTCTTCGGGGATCTGGGACAAGGCGGACTCGCAGGCTCCGCGCCTGGACGATCGAGCGGCACGCGACGTGAGTGGCGGCTGGTTCGATGCGTCGGGCGACAACAGCAAGTACCTCAGCCACCTGTCGTACGCCAACGTCATGAATCCCCAGCAGAATCCGATGGTGGCCTGGACGCTCGGGCGGGCGTGGGAGCGGTACGCCGCGCTGGGAAGCCGCAACTACTTCCGCGAGCGCCTGCGGGACGAAGCCCTGCACGGGGCTGACTGGCTGATCAGGATGCAGGACGAGGCCGGCCACTGGTACGTGACCGTCTTCGACGGCTGGACCAAGGATCCGGCCCAGCGGGAACTGTGCACCTACGCCACGCAGGAGGGTCACAAGCGCCCCGACTATCGAGCGGGCTGGCGCCACGGTGGCGGCATGGCGGTGGCGGCGTTGGCCCTTGCCGCCCGGCTCGAGGAGGGAGGGGCGTACTCCGCTGACGAGTACCGCGCGGCCGCCCTCACGGGGTTCCGTCACCTGATCGAGCACGGATCGTCCTACCTGGATGACGGCAGTGAGAACCTCATCGATGAGACCTGCGCGTTGTTGGCGGCGGCCGAGCTCGCGACGGTGCTTCCGGAGGAGGACGTGCTGACGGAACTCGATCGCCGCCTGAGCGGAATGCTGGTGCGCCGCCGGGAGACCGACGGACACGTGTGGCTCGCGATGGACGACGCAGGTGACCGGTCCTGGTTCCACGCGAGTGACGCCGGCCTGCCGGCGTTGGCGCTGGCTCGGGCAGCAGACCTCCGCCCGGACCGCAAGGACGCCACCACGGCCGTGGACCTGGCGGTGGCGTGGCTCGGGTCACAGGTGTCGCTGGGAGAGGAGGTCCGCAATCCCTTCGGCTACCCGCCCCATTGGGTGAAGGTGCCGGGGGAGGAGGGGAGACGGCAGTGGTTCTACCCCCACGAGAACCCCTCCGGTTACTGGTGGCAGGGCGAGAATGCGAAGCTGGCGTCGCTCGCCGGTGCCGTCTGGACGGTCGCACCCGCGGACGTGCGATTGGGGGACGCCGCCTCCCGCTGGATCGATTGGATCCTCGGAGCGAACCCGTTCGCCTGCTGCATGATGCACGGGCGCGGCCACGACAACCCGCACTATCAGGATGACGGCGCGTTCAACGCCCCGGGGGGCGTGTGCAACGGTGTCACCTCGGGATTCGAGGACGAGGCGGACATCGCGTTCCAACCATCGCCGTGGAACGACGACCCCGACCAGAGTTGGCGATGGGGTGAGCAATGGCTGCCGCATGCGGCTTGGTTGTTGTATGCCTTGGCCGTCCGAGATACGAACAGCGTTTCCTGACCAACGCTCGACTGGACCTGCCGTGGAAGTCATCATCCAATCCAACGCCGAGGACGGCTGCGTGCTGGGCGCCAAGATCATCGCCAAGACGGTGCGGGAGAAGCCCGACGCCGTGCTCGGCCTGGCCACGGGACGCACGCCCGAACGCCTCTATCGCGAGCTCGTGCGCATGCACCGCGAGGAGGGCCTGGACTTCAGTCGGGTCACCACGTTCAACCTCGACGAATACGTCGGGCTCCCCCCGGAGCATCGTCAGTCGTACCGCTACTTCATGAACGAGCACCTGTTCCGGCACATCAACATCGACCTGGCCAACACCCATGTGCCGGCAGGTACCGCTCAGGACCTGCAAGCGGAGTGTCGCGACTACGAGGAACGGATCACGGCTGCCGGCGGCATCGACGTGCAGTTGCTGGGCCTGGGTCGCAACGGGCACATCGGGTTCAACGAGCCCACGGGTTCGCTGCGCTCGCGCACCTGGATCAAGATCCTCTCGGAGCAGACGCTGAACGACAATGCCGCCGTGTTCGGTGATCGCGACGCCATGCCGCGCCATGCCGTCACCATGGGTATCGGCACGATCATGGAGGCGCGGCAGGTCGTCCTGCTGGCCTTCGGCCCGGCCAAGGTGCGGGCGGTGATGGAGATGATCGAGGGACCCCTGTCCGCGATCTGTCCGGGGTCGGCGCTCCAGGCGCACCCGCGGGCGATCGTCGTGCTCGACGAGGCGTCGGCGGCGGGGCTGAGATACGCCAGCCACTATCGCTGGGTCGACCAGAACAAGCTCGCCTGGCAGCGATACGACTGACCGCCGGCAGGACGCTCGCTCGACGATCCTCCGCCGTCAGTAGTTCGGGACCTTCTCACCGCGAGCTGCGTGGGCGGCGACGATGTCGATGCGTTTGGCGCGGGTCGCTTCTCGCTTCGCCCCGGCGATCCAGCGCAGCACGTTGCGCCGATAC
>NZ_JASJCS010000009.1 GCF_030065885.1 Ilumatobacter sp.
TTGCCGTTGGGACCCTCGGGGTTGACGTAGATGAGGCCCATCTGCACTGCGCCGAGCGGCTTCGCGAGCTCGCGGTCGCCGCTGTAGCGCTCGTCGCCGAGCCACTCGGTCTCGGGGCCCCAGTAGATGTCGTCCTCGGGGGCGTAGATGTCCTCGCGGCCGCCGGCGAAGCCGAACGTCTCGAAGCCCATCGACTCGAGCGCGACGTTGCCCGCCAGGATCATCAGGTCGGCCCACGAGATCTTGCGGCCGTACTTCTGCTTGATCGGGAGCAGCAGCATCCGGGCCTTGTCGAGGTTGCCGTTGTCCGGCCAGCTGTTGAGCGGAGCGAAGCGGTGGTTGCCGGTGCCGGCGCCGCCGCGGCCGTCCTCGATGCGGTAGGTGCCGGCGGCGTGCCACGCCATGCGGATCATCAGGCCGCCGTAGTGCCCGTAGTCGGCCGGCCACCACTCCTGCGAGTCGGTCATCATCGCGGTCAGGTCGGCCTTGACCGCCGCGAGATCGAGCGACTGGAACTCGGTGGCGTAGTCGAAGTCGTCGTCCATCGGATCGGACGCCGGATGGTTCTGGTGCAAGATGCCGAGGTTCAGCTGCTCGGGCCACCAGTGCTGGTTCGCAGCCGTCGTCGTCGGCGGGACGGAACCGTGCATCACCGGGCACGTGCCTTCGTTCTGATCGGTCATTGCTGCTCCTTGCGATGAAGTGTTGGCGGATTCGGATTCGGGTTGGGTTGTTGGCGGGGCGAGATGATGCGAGTGCCCGACCGGCCGGCGCTCATGACGTGCCCTCGGTCGGCGACGTTGCTGCGGCGCCGCAGCTGGTGCAGGTGCCGTGGAAGACGATCGACGTCGAATCGGGTCGGAACCCATCGAGGCCATCGACGGTCAAGTGCTGCGCGCCGTCGACGTACACGTCGGTGATGGCACCGCAGCCGTCGCACACCGCGTGATGGTGCTCGGCGACGTTCGGGTCGAAGTGGGACGGGCCGTGGCCGAACGAGACCTGCCGGAGCTCGCCCATCGACGCGAGATCGGTGAGCGTCTGGTACACGGTTCGCAGCGAGATGCCGGGCATCAGCGAGCTCGCCTGGACGTGGAGCGACTCGGCGGTGGGGTGCCGGTCGTTCTCGTGGAGCAGGCGGAAGAGCAGCTGACGCTGAGGGGTGACCTTCAGACCCTGTGACCGGAAGACGTCGACCAGCTCGGCGGGCGCTCGCATCGAGGGCGAACTTACGCGCATCGATTGCTGATCTACAACTCGTGCAGATTGGAATCTGCCGCGCGTCCGCCCCGACCCGACACGTGGCGCGTCGTAGGCTGCGGCGATGCCACTCGGATCGCCGCCGCTCCCCTTCCGGCGAGACGCGATGCTCGAGCGGCTCGCTGCCGACCACTTCGACGTGCTCGTCATCGGTGGCGGCATCACCGGCGCCGGCGTGGCGCTCGACGCGGCCAGTCGCGGGTTGCGGACGGCGCTCGTCGAGCGCGACGACTTCGCCTCGGGGACCTCGTCGAAGAGCTCGAAGCTGATCCACGGTGGCCTGCGCTACCTCCAGCAGGGTGACGTCCGTCTCGTCTACCAGGCGCTGCGCGAGCGGCAACGCCTGATCGACAACGCGCCACACCTCGTCTCGGTGCTGCCGTTCATGATCCCGGTGCTCACGCGGGACGGGCCGGTCTCGAAGAAGATCGCCAAGGCGTTGCGCACGGCGCTGTGGATGTACGACCTGACCGGCGGGTTGCGGATCGGCAAGCGCCACCAGCGCCTCGCAGCGGACGGCACGCTCGGCCACTGCCCGACGCTGCCGGCCGACAAGGTGTCGTCGGGGTTCGTGTACTACGACGCGTCGGCCGACGACGCCCGCCTCACGCTGACGATCGCCCGCACGGCCGCGCGCCACGGCGCAGCCGTCGCCAACCGGTGCGAGGCGGTCGAGCTGACCAAGCGCGCCGACGGCACCGTCGACGGCGCCCTCGTCGACACCGGTGACGAGCGCATCCACGTCCGCAGCAGCGTCGTCGTGTCGGCCGCCGGGGTCTGGGCCGACGAGATCCGCCGGCTCGACGAGGGCGCCGACCCTGACTCGATCCGACCGGCGAAGGGCGTCCACATCACGATCCCGTGGCACCTCGTCGGCAACGACATCGCGGTCATCATCTCGGTGCCACGCGACAAGCGCAGCCTGTTCCTGGTGCCGTGGGGGCAGCTGCCGAACGGCACGTACGAGCACTGCTACGTCGGCACGACCGACACCGACTACAGCGGCTCGCTCGACGAGCCGCAGACCAACGACGACGACCTCGACTACGTGCTCGGCGCGCTCAACCACAGCCTCGACACCACGATCTCCCGGACCGACGTCACCGGCATGTGGGCCGGACTGCGCCCGCTCGTCAAGCAGGCGTCGTCGGGCCGCACCGCCGACCTGTCGCGGCGCCACACCGTGACCACCAGCGACTCCGGGGTCATCACCGTGACCGGCGGCAAGCTCACCACGTACCGCGAGATGGCGGAGGACACGGTCGATGCGGTGCTCGCGCGGCTCGACCGTCGCGAGCGATGCCGCACGAAGCGGCTGCAGCTGATCGGCGCCGACGGGTATGTCACGCTCCCCGACGACCACCCCGACCACCGGCTGGCGCACCGCTACGGGACCGAGCTGGCCGAGATCAAGGCGCTGGTTGCGATGGACAACACGCTGGTGCGGCCGCTCGTCACGGGTCTGCCCTACACGCGTGCCGAGGCGATCCACGCCGTCCGGCACGAGATGGCGACCACGCTCATCGACGTGCTGACGCGACGAACCCGCGCCCACCTCCGCCACCGCGAGGCCACCCTCGCCGCCGCAGCCGGCGTCGCCGAGTTGATCGCGCCCGAGCTCGGGTGGAGCGAGCAGGACATCGAGCGCGAGGTCTCCGCCTACCGCGACCTCTGCTACCACGAGCTGGTCGCCAGCAGGCGCAGCGCGGCCACCGCACAGGTGACGGCGTGACGCAGCCGACGCCACCGATCGAGCTGACCGGAACCGGCGAGCACCTCACCGCGCCCGCCGCTCCCCTGCCGGACGACCTCGCCGCACGACTCGGCGGCATCTGCGACACCGTCGTCGACGTCGCCGAGCTCGCCGAGGCGAGCCGCGACTGGTGGCCGCTGGCATTGCACTGGTCGATCGCGGGCGAGACGCCCAAGCGGGCCGCTGTGCTCGTCCGGCCCACCGCGACCGAGGAGGTGTCGGGCGTGCTGGCGGCCTGCAACGAGGCCCGCGTTCCGGTGACGGCAGCGGGCGGACGGAGCGGCGTGTGCGGCGCATCGGTGCCGGTGTTCGGCGGGGTGCTGCTCGACCTCACCGGACTCGACTCGATCGGCTCGGTCGACGAGGCCTCGGGCATCGTCGAGGTCGCGGCCGGCGTGTTCGGGCCCGACCTCGAACGGGTGATCAACACCCACCACGGGCTGACCGTCGGCCACTTCCCGCAAAGCTTCGACCTCGCGACCGTCGGCGGGTGGGTCGCGTGCCGGGGCGCCGGGCAGTACTCGACCCGCTACGGCAAGATCGAGGACATGGTCGTCGGGCTCGAGCTCGTGCTGGCCGACGGCCGCGTCGTGCGGACCGGCGGCGCCCCGGCTGCTGCGGTGGGACCGGACCTCACGCAACTCTTCGTCGGCTCCGAGGGCACCCTGGGCGTGATCACCCGGGTGTGGCTGCGGGCCCATCCGGTCCCCCCGGCACAGCGCCGAGCTGCGTACCGGTTCGACACGCTGTCGGCGGGGTTCGAGGCCTGCCGCCGGATCTTGCGTCGCGGCGCGACCCCGGCGGTGCTCCGGTTGTACGACGGCGTCGAGTCGGCCCGCGGTCACGGCGGCGACGGCACCGACTGTGCGTTGCTCGTGCTCGACGAGGGCGACGAGGCCATCGTCGACGCGGCGATGTCGGTGGTCGACGAGGTCTGCCTCGACCTCGGCACGGCGGCCGACGAGTCGCTGGTGGCCGACTGGATCGAGCACCGCAACGACACGTCCGCCTTGCAGGACCTGACCCGGCGGGGCTTCGTGGTCGACACGATGGAGATCGCTGCGCCGTGGAGCGCGCTCGACGCCGTCTACGAGGCCGCCACGACGGCACTCATGGCCGTGCCGCACGCGGTCGTGGCGAGCTGCCACCTCTCGCACAGCTATGTCGACGGCGCCTGCCTCTACTTCACGTTCGCGGCGACGCCGCCGGCCGACGAGATCGAATCGACCTACGTCGCGCTCTGGGACGCAGGCCAGCGAGCGATCCTCGGCGCCGGCGGCAACCTGTCGCACCACCACGGCGTCGGCCTCAATCGAGCGCGCTTCGTCGAGAACGCCCTCGGACCGGCGTTCGACGTGCTCGTCGGGCTGAAGCAGACGCTCGACCCCGCGGGCATCCTCAACCCGGGGAAGTTGGGACTGCCCGGGCCGTTCGGGGCACCATCGTGGCCGTGAACACCGAGCGGTGGGACGTCGACGCGCTCAAGGCCGGCGGCATGGTCGCGCTCGTCTTCGCGGTGCCGTTGTCGATCGCCGCGCGATGGGCTGCGGAGAGCCGCGACGACAACACGCTCGCGCTGTGGCTCTCGGTCGGTGCGGTCTTCGGGTTCCTCCTCGGCGCCGGGTGCGCGGCGTGGGTGCAGCGGCGCGACCTGCCGCTGAGCCACGGCATGGCGACCGCGATCGGTGCCTACGTGCTCGCGCAGCTGATCTTCATCACCGTCAGGTTGGCGAGCGGCAACGACGTCCGCTGGTTCGCCGCGCTCTTCAACCTCTCGGTCGTCGTCGGCGTGGGGTTGCTCGGCGGGATGCTCGGCGGCCGCCTGCGGGCGAAGGGGTTCCGGCCGTCCACCGCGCTCCCCGACCTGCCGGACCTCCCCGATCGCGGAAAGGACACCGCCCCGTGATTCTCGTCATCGATGTCGGCACGACCGGGCTCCGGTCCGCGATCGTGCGCCCCGACGCGACGGTCGCCGCGATCGAGCACCTCCCGTTCGCGCCCGACTCGCCGTTCCCCGGCATGGTGGAGTTCGACGCCACCCGCATGGCCCAACTGGTGCTCGAAGCGGCGCAGACCGTGCTCCGGCGCACCGGCAACCCGCCGGTCAACGGCGTCGGCGTCACGAACCAGCGTGCCACGACGATCGTGTGGGAACGCACGACGGGCCGCCCGATCGGCCCGGCCATCGGCTGGCAGGACCTGCGAACCGTCGGCGAGTGCCTGACGGCGAAGGCCGAACACGGCCTCGACCTCGCGCCCAACCAGTCGGCGACCAAGATCGGCTGGCTGCTCGCGAACTGCGGCGACCACGACCCCGCCGACCTGTGCTTCGGCACGGTCGACTCGTGGGTGGCGTGGACGCTGTCCGACGGGGCCCTGCATGTCACCGACCACACCAACGCCGCGATCACCGGCCTGTACTCGATCGAGCGGCGCGGCTGGCACATCGAGAACTGCCAGACGCTCGGCATCGACCCGGCGATGCTGCCGACGATCGTCGACACGATCGGCGTCGCCGGCGAGGCCACCGCGCTCCCCGACGGCCCACCGATCGGTGCCCTGGCCGGCGACCAGCAGGCGTCGCTCGTCGGCCAGGGCTGCGTGACCCCCGGCCACGCGAAGTTCACGTTCGGCACGGGTGGCATGCTCGACATGACCACGGGGCCCGACGTGCCGGCGAGCGCAGCTCGGTCCGAGAACGGCACGTTCCCGATCGTCGCTTGGACGCAGGACGGGTCGGTGACGTGGGGCGTCGAGGCGATCATGCTCTCGGCCGGGAGCAACGTCGAGTGGCTGCGCGACGACCTCCAGCTGATCGCGTCCTCGAAGGAGAGCCACGACGTCGCTGCCGCCTGCGAGACCGCCGATGGCGTGGTCTACGTTCCGGCGCTGCTCGGGCTGGGCACGCCGCACTGGGACTACGGGGCCCGCGGCACGCTGCTCGGCATCACGCGGGGCACCGAGCGGGCGCACGTGGTGCGGGCGGTGCTCGAGGGGATCGCCCACCGCAGCGCCGACATGGTCGAGGCGGCCGAGGCCGACACCGGGCTGACGATCCCGTCCTTGCGCGTGGACGGCGGGATGAGCGGGAACCCGACGTTCGTCCAGGCCATCGCCGACGCCACCCGCAAGCCGGTCGAGGTCTCGCCGACCGTCGACGCCACCACGGTCGGCGCCGGCCTCATGGCGGGCACTGCGGTCGGCGAGTGGCCCGACGTCGAGACGGCTGCGGCAACGTTCACGCCGGCGTCGGTGGTCGAGCCCGCCGGCGAGCTCGACCGCGACGCATGGCGGGCCGCGGTCGAGCGATCCGCCGGATGGATTCCAGAGCTGTCCGCACTTGACTTCTAGAATGGCGTGGCCCCGGCCCAGAACACCATCATGTGGGCCGCGCACGCACCCGACACCTGATCGCTCGAAAGGACACCACACGTGACTGACGCCGCCCTTGCGGATGACGCAGCACCCGAACGGTCCAGCCGCCGCGCGCTGCTCGGCGCCGGCGTCATCGGCGCCGCGATGGCACTGGCCCGCTCGGGCACCGCTGCCGCGAGCACGTCCGGGTTGTCCGACGACGACCTCGCGCAGGTCGGCTTCGCGATCTCGCTCGAGCTGACCGCACGCGACCTGTACGACGCGGCGATCGCCGGCGGCGCCGACGATCCGCTGTGGGGCGTCATGCGCGAGCAGCACGAGGCGTACGCCCAGCGCCTCGCCGGCATCTCGGGGATCTCGGCGGACACCCGCAACGATGCGGTGTACGACGCGCTCGAAGGTGCCTTCACCGCCGGCGACCCGGCCGGAGCGGCGTTCGATCTCGAGAACACGGCGGCGGCCACGCACGTCGAGCTGCTCGGGGCGGTCAGCGACCCCGAGCCGGCTGCGGCGATCGCATCCATCGCCGCCATCGAGTCCCGCCACGCCACGGTGCTGGCCGGCCTCAGTGGCCAGGGCGGCGACTTCGACGCACTGTTCCTCAACACCGCGACCGCACTGTCGCCGGAGGCCTGACC
The DNA here is from genome assembly GCF_030065885.1 of Ilumatobacter sp. Classification (GTDB taxonomy): domain Bacteria; phylum Actinomycetota; class Acidimicrobiia; order Acidimicrobiales; family Ilumatobacteraceae; genus Ilumatobacter. Next base: position 7,027 of record NZ_JASJCS010000009.1, read on the forward strand.
GTGAATCGCTTCAACCCCTCGCTCGATCGCCGCCAGCTGCTCCGCAGCGGCGGCCTCGCCCTGTCGATGGGCGCGGTCGTGGCCGCTTGTGGCGCCGACCGGGGCGGCAGTGACGCCCCGGGTCGCCTCGGCCTCGCCGAGCCGGCCGCGACGTTGCCGCCCGCCGAGGTCAACGACACCGTGCTGCTGCGCACAGCGCAGTCGCTCGAGTACACGGCCCTGGCCGTCTACGACGCGGCAGCGGGCACCGGCGTGCTCACCAACGCCGAGACGGCGCTCGCCGGGCGCTTCGTCGACGATCACACCGGTCACGCGGCGCGGCTCGGCACGCTCATCACCGAGCTCGGGGGCGAGGAATTCACCTGCGCCAACCCATTCATCATGGAGCGTGCCGTCGGCCCGATCGTCGGTGCGCTCGACGGTTCCGACGACGTGCATCGCGACGTGCTCAACATCGCCCATGCGTTCGAATCGCTGGCGGGCGCGTCGTACCAGGCGCTGGTGGCGTCGCTCTCGGGTCTCGATCTCCGCCGCGAAGCGATGCGCATCGGCGGCGACGAGCACCGCCATGCGGCTGCGCTGGCGGCAGCGATCAACGCCGACGAGCTCGTCAGCCCCGAGATCTACGGCGAGCCGGTCGGGCCCGACAGCGACGGCTTCCCGGTGCCGTACGCGATCCCGTCGACGTTCGGTCGACTCACCGGCATCGAGTTGGTGGTCGGCGCACGTGACGACGAGGGCACACGGTTCAGCACGCAGCTGCAGACGCCGGCCGAGAACAGCTTCGTCTACGAGTACCAGTCCTGCTGACCGTTCACGTTTCACGTTGTGTCAGACACAACGTGAAACGGATGCGCCAGGCACGGGTCGGACCCCTGCGATTTCACGATGTGTCTGACACAACGTGAAACAACGTGAGCTAGGCGACGCGGACGGCTTCGACGAGGTTGTAGAGGAACGAAGCGCCGAGGATCGCGCCGACCAGCAGCATGATGCGGCTTGCGAGCGCCGTGCCCTTGCGCCACAGGAACACCGCTGCGACGCACGCGACGCTGACCACGATCAGAAAGCCCATGTCGCCGTCGAGGCCGACGTCCCAGAGCTTCGTCGCGCTGACGTCGCCCGGGAAGAGCGGATTGTCCTGCGCGGTGAGCGTGTTCCAGCCGAGCCAGCCGGCCCAGAATGCGCCGATGCCGACCGGCGCGAGCAGTGCCATGTGGACCTTGAGGTTGAGCATCGCGATGACGACGGCCGTGGTCACCACGAGGGCGATGCCGGTCTGATAGCCGTTGTTGCCCAGGTTGTCGAACACGGCGGCGACGACGTCGGCCACGCTCGATGCGAAGCCCTGTCCGGCTTCGGCGGGCGACTCGGTGCCCCCGTCACCGACGGGCGTTGCGGCGGGCTCGGTCGTCGGCGGCAACGTCGGATCGGTCACGGACGCGATGGACGCGGCAACGGCGGCTGAGGCGTGCGTCAGCATCGGTTCCAGCTTGTCATGGGGCATCGGCCAGTTGGCGGATGCCGGGCTACCGTGCGGGCATGACCGACTGGCACTTCCTCGTCGACCGCAACGACTACCGGCACACCCGCACGGTCGACGCCGAACCGGCAGCGCTCGCCGACGGCCAGGCACGCGTGCGGGTCGACGCGTTCGGCTTCACGGCCAACAACATCACGTACGCGGCGGCCGGCGACATGATCGGCTACTGGACGTTCTTCCCGGCGCCCGATCTCGGCGATGCGGTCCAGTGGGGCCGCGTGCCGGTCTGGGGCTTCGCCGACGTGGTCGAGTCGCGCAGCGACGGCGTGAACGAGGGCGAGCGGCTGTTCGGCTACTTCCCGATGTCGACCGAGCTGGTGATCGAACCGACCGGCGTCACCGAGGCGGCGTTGAGCGACGGCGCCCCGCACCGCGCCGCGCTGCCGCCGGTGTACAACCGCTACGTCCGCTGCGGGGCCGACCCCGGCTACGACGCCGACCTCGAGGCCGAACAGATGCTGTACCGGCCGCTGTTCTTCACCTCCTTCCTGATCGACGACTTCCTCGACGACAACGGCTTCTTCGGTGCGTCGACCGTGGTGTTGACGAGTGCGTCGAGCAAGACCTCGTTCGGCACCGCCCACCTGCTGCACCAGCGCGAGGAGTTGACCGTCGTCGGGCTCACCTCGGCGGGCAACGTCGGGTTCGTCGAGCGCCTCGGCTGCTACGACCGGGTCGTCACGTACGACGACGTCGCCTCGCTGCCCGACGGCCCGGCTGCGCTGGTCGACATGAGCGGCAACGCCTCGGTCGTGCGCTCGGTGCACGAGCGCTACGGCGACGACTTGAAGGTGTCGGCCGTAGTCGGCATCACGCACTGGGAGGATCGGCTCGGCAGCGCCGAACCGCTCCCGGGCCCGGCGCAGACGATGTTCTTCGCCCCGAGCCAGATCGAGAAGCGCCACCAGGACTGGGGCCCCGGCGTCGTCGAGGAACGGCTCGCCGAGGCGTGGGGACCGTTCATCGAGAAGGTGTCGGGTTGGGTGACGATCGAGCACGGCTCGGGTCCCGACGCCGTCGCCGACGTCTTCGCCGAGATGCTGGAGGGCGAGACGTCGCCCGACGTCGCCCACGTCCTGCACCCGTGAGCCCTGCGACGACGCGCCGCCACGACGACAAAGGCCGCAGACCCTAGGTCGTACGTTCGAGCCAATCGGCGGATCCGTGGGTGGTGATCTGGCGACGGGGGCTCGCACGGTGGATCACCGCCCGCATCGCATCCCGGCTCGAGCGGCGCGCCACCGAGTGGCAATGAACGATCGCCGCGCGCTCGGGCATCGGACGAATCGCAGCGCACCCGTCGCCGTCGTTCCGGCGCCGTCTGGGTTGCCCTGCAGACCGGTGGAGCGGAGGAGACGGCCGCTGCCGGAGTGTGCCACGCGAACGCCTGAGCAGCCATTCAATGTTCTCAAGGAGCTGTCAACGTCGACCACGCTGCGGCGACGAGACCGTCACTGAACGTCGGATTTCCCCTGAATCCGACGCGGAGAGGGGTCGTACGCATTGCGGGCTCGTCGTGTGTCGGACTACCGTTCGGGTGCTTTGGGTTCGGCTCCGGCGGGCAAGCGGGTGGGCCGAATCGACACGTCTACGTCGTGGGTACTGCGGGAAACGGGGTTGCAATGACAGGTCACCTTGGTCAGCGTCGGCTCAGGTCGCACGTCCTCCTCCTGTGCGCCGTGGCGCTCACCGCTGGATTCGCCGTCGCGCCGACGACGGCGACCGCGACGGGCACCAGGGCTGCGATCGACGTCGAGAAGTACGCATCGGTCGACGGTCCTGACGGCCCGTGGTACAACGCCTCGCGACCGGAGGTCGCGGTCGGGGGCGACGTGTGGATGCGGATCCTGGTCAAGAACACCGGTCGCACGTCGCTCTTCGGCACGATCGTGACCGACGACGTCCACCAGGACCTCGTCGACGCGCAGTGCGGCCCACTGCCGAATCCCCTGCCGCCGGCCGCCAACCCATCCTCGATCAACAGCACCGAGGGCGACCCCGCCGACAACGACGTCGCCGATGACATCTACGTCTGCGTCTTCGGCCCGATCACGGCCGTCGACGGTGGGCCGCATCTCAACCGGGCATCAGCGCAGGGCTTCTCGTCGGTCGGTGACCCGCACGACTCGGATCCCGCCGGCTATGTCGGGGTCCCCGAACCGGCGCGGCCCGGCATCGACCTCGAGAAGGAGGTGTCGGTCGACGGAGGCACCACGTGGTTCGACGCCGACGAGCCGACCGGACCCACGGCCACGTCGGGAGCGAACGACGTCTTCTTCCGGTTCACGGTGACGAACACGGGCGACGTCGCGCTCAGCGACATCGAGCTGACCGACACCGACTTCGAGATCCCGGTCGACGAGGTGCCGGCGACGCTCGACCCGGGCGCATCGTTCCAGATCGTCCTCGGGCCGTTCGAGGCGCAGCTCGGCCAGCACGTCAACGAAGGCTGGGTCGTGGCCCACGCGCCTGGGGACGGGCCGGGCGGCGACGACGCGTGCGTCGACGACGACAGCAGCAGCGACGACGGCAAGGACGAGCAGGACGACGGCAGCGGCGACGACACCAGCAGCGACGACGGCAAGGACGAGAAGGACGACGGCAGCTCCGGCGACAACAGCAGCGACGACGGCAAGGACGACGACAGCAGCGGCAGCGACGACGAAGGAGACGACGACAGCAGCGGCAGCGACGACGACAGCAGCGGCAGTGGCGACGACGATTCGTCGGACGGCGACGACTGTGACGACCCGAAGCCGGTCAAGGTCGAGGACCACGACCCCGCGCACTACATCGGCGAGCGCGAGCCCGCCATGCTGGGCGACTTCGTGTGGCTCGACGACGGCAACGGCGACCTCGCCAACGCCGGCAACGGCATCCAGGATCCGGGCGAGCTCCCGGTCGAGGGTGTGCGGGTCGAACTCCTGCTCGGCGGCCAGGTCGTCGACGTCACCGTCACGGACGCGCAGGGCTCCTACAAGTTCAACGACCTGACCCCCGGCGTGGACTACGCGGTGCGGTTCGAGCAACCCGCCGGCACCATCTTCACCCACGCCGACCAGGGTGACGACGATGCGGTCGACTCCGACGCGTCGGTCTTCGATGGCGAGACGCCGAGTGTCGTCCTGGCTCCCGGCGAGTTCGACGACACCCTCGATGCGGGTCTGTTCAAGTGCCCGGTCCGGGCGACCGACAACCAGATCCTCGTCGACATGACGGGCACGCGGCTGCTCGACACGGGACCCGTGATGACGCCCTTCTTCGACGTCGACGTCCCGGCGGGCGCCTACCGCGTGACGCTCGCATCGGCCGACTTCGGCCCCAACCACACGGCCCAGAACCAGCAGTTCGAGCAGTTCTTCATCCGTCTGTACTCGGCGACCAGTGACGCGAGCTACGAGTCCGCGGCCATCTCCGACCTCGCCGACTCCGACGCGCTTCCCAACTGGCTGCTCGAGCTGGTCAACGACGACGACGACCTGCTGGTCGTCGAGGAAGACGCCAACCGGGTCAAGGCGTGGCACATCGCCGACCTCATCGGTGACCAGCCGACCGCGAACTCGATCGATCCCATCTGCGTGCTGCTCGAGCCGGTCGCGCAGGCCCAGCTCGGCGACTACGTCTGGCTCGACGCCGACGGCGACGGCATCCAGGACGCCGGCGAGACCGGCGTCAACGGCGTCACCGTCGAGCTGCTCGACGCCGACATGGACGTCATCGGCTCGACCGTCACGGCGGACGACCCTGCCACGGGCGATCCGGGGTGGTATCTGTTCGACGACCTCCAGGCCGGCACGTACTTCGTGCGATTCGTTGCGCCCGACGGGTTCGGGTTCACGGTAGAGGATGCGGGTGGCGACGACGGTGTCGACTCCGACGCTCAGCCGAGCGGGCCCGACGTGGGCAAGACCGCTGCGATCGATCTCGCCGAGGGCGAGTCGGATCTCACCTGGGACGCCGGATTGGTCAACCCCGGCGTCGAGATCGTGAAGTGCGTGCGCAGCGACGACCCGATCGCGATCCTGCAGCTCTCGGGCGCGGACTGCTCGCCGGAGTACGGCGCCGACGCCAACGATCCGAATGGCACCGACCTGCCCGTCATCGCGCCAGGGGCGACGGTCACGTGGACGTACCTCGTCGAGAACACGGGCAGTCAGCTGTTCCCTGGCGGTGCGGTCGTCGTGACCGACGACGTGATCGGAACCATCGCCGGCCCGGGCGCGGGCGACGACGGCGATGGCCTGTTCGAACCGGGTGAAGTGTGGATCTACCAGGCGACCGGCGCGGCGCTCGACCTCGGCGACCCAGCGAACGCCGACGCGACCGTGCTCGGCTGCGCGAACGTCCCCGCCATCGGCGATCCGGAACGGGCGACGTACAAGAACGTCGGCACCGTCACGGTGCCCGGCGGCACCGACGAGGATCCGGCGCACTACTGCAACCCGGCCCCGTCGATCGATATCGAGAAGGTAACCAACGGCAACGACGCCGACGATCCGAACGGCGGCGACGTCCCCGTGATCACGCCCGGCGATCCGGTGACCTGGACCTACCTGGTCACCAATACCGGCACCGTGTCGATCCCGCTTGCCGACGTCACGGTCACGGACGACGCGCCCGGTGTCACTCCCGAGCTCGACCCCGGCTCCGACGACGGCAGCGACGGCATCCTGTCGCCCCAAGAGGTCTGGGTCTACAACGCGATCGGTGAAGCCGTCGATCTCGTCACGCCCCCACCTGGCACCACCGTCGTACACGGCTGCGCCGACAACCCGTTCATCGGTGATCCGGAACGTGCGACGTACGAGAACGTCGGCACGGTCACCGTGCCCGGCGACAGCGACGCCGATCCGTCGCACTACTGCAATCCTGCGCCCTCGATCGACATCGAGAAGGCGACCAACGGCAACGACGCCGACGACCCCAACGGCGCGGACGTCCCCGTGATCGCGCCCGGTGAGGCGGTGACCTGGACGTACCTGGTCACCAACACCGGCACCGTGTCGATCCCGCTCGCCGACGTCACCGTGACCGACGACGTACCGGGTGTCGTGCCGGAGCTGGACGCCGGCTCCGACGTCGGCGCTGACGGCGTGTTGTCGCCCGGCGAGACGTGGACCTACATCGCGACCGGTGATGCGATCGACGTGGCCGATCCACCCGCTGGCACGCCGGTGGTGGCAGGTTGCGCGAACAGCCCTGCGACGGGTTCCCCGGAACGTGAGGCGTACGAGAACGTGGGCACGGTCGCCGTGCCCGGCGGCAGCGACTCCGACCCGTCGCACTACTGCAACCCGCTGGCCGAGCTCGGCGACCGGGTCTGGGAGGACCTCGACGCCGACGGCATCCAGGATCCCGACGAGGCCGGCATCGCGGACATCGAGGTGCAGTTGCTCGACGCCGACATGAACGTGATCGATGCAACGACCACCGACGCCGACGGCCTCTACCTGTTCACCGACCTGGCGGCCGGCACCTACTTCGTGCGGTTCGTGAACCCCGACGTCACCGTCTGGACGTTCTCGCCCCGAGACGCCGGCGCCGACGACACCGTCGACTCCGACGCCAACCCGACCGACCCCGATGCCGGCAAGACCGCTGCGATCGAACTCGCGACTGGTGACTCGCAGCTGCAATGGGACGCCGGCCTGTATCGTCCGGCGAGCCTGGGCGACCGCGTGTGGGCGGACCGCGACGCCGACGGCATCCAGGACCCGGACGAACCGGGCGTCGCCGACGTCGAGGTCAGGCTGCTCGACGCCGACATGAACGAGATCGCCACCACGACGACCGACGCCGACGGCCTGTACGAGTTCACCGGACTGACGCCGGGCACCTACTTCGTGCAGTTCGTCGCGCCCGACGGCACCAGCTTCACGACGCCCGATCAGGGCGGCGACGACACGGTCGACTCCGACGCCAACCCCACCGACGGCAAGACCGCCTCGATCACGCTCGTGTCGGGGCAGAACGACCCCACCTGGGATGCCGGCCTCCTGACCCCCGACATCGACATCGAGAAGGCGACCAACGGCAACGACGCCGACGACCCCAACGGCGGCGACGTGCCCGTGCTCGCGCCCGGTGACCCGGTGACGTGGACGTATCGCGTCACCAACACCGGTGTCGTGTCGATCCCTGGTGCCGACGTCACGGTGACCGACTCGGTCGCCGGCGTCAGTCCGGTGCTGGACCCAGGCTCCGACGACGGGAGCGACGGCGTGTTGTCGCCGGGTGAGATCTGGGTCTACGAAGCGACCGGCCTCGCCGAAGACTTGGCCGCTCCCCCGCCGGGCACACCGGTGGTGAACGGCTGCGCCGACCGCCCCACGCCGGGCGCGTCCGAACGAGCGACGTACGAGAACGTCGGCACCGTCACCGTGCCCGGCGATCACGATGACGACCCCAGCCACTACTGCAACCCGCCGCGCCCCGACATCGACATCGAGAAGGCGACCAACGGCAGCGACGCCGACGGCGCCAGCGACGCGGACGTCCCGGTGCTCGCACCGGGCGAGCAGGCGGTCTGGACGTACCAGGTCACCAACACGGGTGAGCAGCCGTTCCTGTTCGACGACGTGACGGTGACCGACAGCGCTGCCGGCGTCACGCCGGTGTTCGACCCCGCGTCCGACATCGGCAGCGACGGCGTGCTGTCGCCCGGCGAGGTCTGGACGTACACCGCCGCCGGCGTCGCGGTCGATCTGGCGGATCCGCCCGCCGGCACGCCGGTCGTGGCGGGTTGCGCGAACATCCCGGCTCCGGGTGCGCCGGAGCGGACGGCCTACGAGAACATCGGCACCGTGACGGTGCCCGGCGGCACCGATGCCGACCCCAGCCACTACTGCAACCCGCTGGGCGAGATCGGCGACCGGGTCTGGGAGGACCTCGACGCCGACGGCATCCAGGATCCTGACGAGCCCGGCATCGCCGACATCGAGGTCAAGCTGCTCGACGAGAACATGGTCGAGATCGCCACCACGACCACCGACGCCGACGGCAACTACCTGTTCACCGGTCTCGAGCCGGGCACCTATTTCGTGCAGTTCGTCAACCCCGACGCCGCGGTCTGGACCTTCTCGCCCCAGGACGTGGGCGGCGACGACACGGTCGACTCCGACGCCAACCCCTCGGGACCCGACACCGGCAAGACGACCCCAATCGCTCTCGCCGCGGGTGAGTCGCAGCCGCAGTGGGATGCCGGTCTGTACCGCCTGGCGAGCCTCGGTGACCGCGTCTGGCTCGACGAGGGCAGTGGCGTCTCCGCGAACGACGCCAACGGCATCCAGGACGCTGGCGAGCAAGGCGTCGAAGGCGTGGAGGTGAAGCTGCTCGACGCCAACATGGTCGAGATCGCGACCACGACGACGGACGCCGACGGGTTCTACCAGTTCACCGACCTGGTGCCGGGCACCTACTTCGTGCAGTTCGTCAAGCCCGACGGCACCAGCTTCACCAGCGCCGACCAGGGCACCGACGACGCGGTCGACTCCGACGCGGACCCAACCGACGGCAAGACCGCCGCGATCACGCTGGTCTCCGGTCAGAACGACCCCACGTGGGACGCCGGCCTGCTGACCCCCGACATCGACATCGAGAAGGCGACCAACGGAGCGGACGCCGACGGCAGCAACGACGCCGACGTGCCGGTGCTCGCCCCGGGCGACCCGGTGACGTGGACGTACCTCGTCACCAACACCGGTGCGGTGTCGATCCCGCTCGCGGATGTGACGGTCACCGACAGCACACCGGGCGTGACCCCCGTGCTCGACGCCGGCTCGGACGTCGGCGCCGACGGCGTCTTGTCGCCCGGCGAGGTCTGGACGTACACGGCCGTAGGCGTGGCCGCCGACCTGACCGACCCGCCGGCGGGCACTGCCGTCGTCGCGGGTTGCGCGAACAGCCCGGCCGCCGGCTCGCCCGAGCGCGACACCTACGAGAACGTCGGCACCGTCACCGTGCCCGGCGGCTCCGACGCCGATCTCTCGCACTACTGCAACCCGCTCGGCGAGATCGGCGATCGCGTCTGGGAGGACCTCGACGCCGACGGCATCCAGGACCCCGACGAACCCGGCATCGAAGGCATCGAAGTGCAGTTGCTCGACGCCGACATGAACGTGATCGACGCGACGACCACCGACGCCGACGGGCTGTACCTGTTCCCCGATCTGGCGGCCGGCACCTACTTCGTGCGGTTCGTCAATCCCGACACTGCGGTGTGGACGTTCTCACCCCAGAACGCCGGCGGTGACGACACCGTCGACTCCGACGCCAACCCGACCGGACCCGACACAGGCAAGACCGCCCCGATTGCGCTCACTGCCGGCGACTCGCAGCTGCAGTGGGACGCCGGCCTGTACCGACCCGGCAGCATCGGCGACCGGGTCTGGGACGACCTCGACGGCGACGGCATTCAGGACCCGAACGAACCCGGCTTCGGCGGCGTCGAGGTGAAGCTGCTCGACGAGAACATGGTCGAGATCGCCAGCACGACCACCGACGCCGACGGCCTCTATGAGTTCGCCGGCCTTGCGCCGGGGACCTACTTCGTGCAGTTCGTCGCCCCCGACGGATCGAGCTTCTCGCCGCCTGATCAGGGCGGCGACGACACCGTCGACTCCGACGCGAACCCGATCGACGGCAAGACCGCCCCGATCGTCCTCGCCGCCGGCGACTCGCAGACGCAGTGGGACGCCGGCATCTTCCAGCGGGCCAGCATCGGGGACCGCGTGTGGGAGGACCTCGACGGAGACGGCGTGCAGGACCAGGGCGAGCCCAGTGTGCCCGGCGTCGAGGTCAAGCTGCTCGACGAGAACATGGTCGAGATCGCCTCGACGACCACCGACGGCAACGGCAACTACCTGTTCACCGATCTGCCCGCCGGTACCTACTTCGTGCAGTTCGTCAACCCCGACGCGGGGATCTGGACGTTCACGGCGCCCAACGCAGGCGCCGACGACACCGTCGACTCCGACGCCGACCCGATCGACGGCAAGACCGCCCCGATCGTGCTCGGGATGGGTGACGTGCAGACGCAGTGGGACGCGGGGCTGGTCCGCCCCGCCAGCATCGGCGACAGGGTCTGGAACGACCTGGACGAGGACGGCATCCAGGACCCCGACGAGCCCGGTGTGCCCGGCGTCGAGGTCAAGCTGCTCGACGAGAACATGGTCGAGATCGCAAGCACGACCACCGACGCCGACGGTCTCTACGAGTTCACCGGGCTGACGCCGGGTACCTACTTCGTGCAGTTCGTGGCACCTGACGGCACGAGCTTCACCTCGCCCGATCAGGGCGGCGACGACACCGTCGACTCCGACGCCAACCCCGCCGACGGCAAGACCGCGGCGATCACCCTCGTCTCTGGCCAGAGCGACACCACCCGTGACGCAGGCATCCTCGTGCCGGACATCATCGAGATCGACCTGCAGATCGAGAAGATCGCCGAGCCGGAGGCGGTCATCGCCGGTACCGACTTCACCTACACGCTGCGGGTGAGCAACCTCGGCCCGGACGCCGCGACCGGCGTGGTCGTGCTCGACGCCTTGCCGGCGCGGACGCTGTCGGCCGACGATGCGCTGTTCGCGCCGGCAGCAGGCTTCGAACAGTTCCCGTTCTTCGACGAGAACGGCGAGGCCGTCGGCGACGAGTTCTGGCAGATCAACGTGCCGCCGGCCGTCGACCCCGGACCGTTCACGTCCGACGAACGCGTCGCCACCAACGGCGTGCAGTACAACGGTGCGAGCGCCAGCGATCTGAACGGACCGCGTCCCGACATCACGTGTACGCGGACGGCGAGCGCCCACGCGGTGAGGTGCGAGGTCGGCGACCTCGGGCCGGGCGAGGAAGTCGACATCGAGCTCCACGTCACCATGGACCCGTCGGCGTTCTTCCGTGTCTGGAACCGCGCCTGGGTGTACGGCGATCAGACCCTGAGCGGCAACGAGCCGAACCAGGTGAAGGCCGACGTCGGCGAGCTGTGCCAGACCACGTCGAACACCGACAGCCCGCCGTTCAATCCAATGGCGCTCGGCGGCCCGACGCTGATGGGCGACGGCTGCAACTACATCAAGAAGAACGCCTCGGTGACGAACGAGATCGACCTGGCGATCGTCAAGTCGTCGTCGGCGCCCGAGATCGATGTCGGCGGTGCGTTCTCGTTCACGTTCGACGTCGTCAACAACGGCCCGTCGACGGCGCCGACGGTCGTCGTGAGCGATGAGCTGCCTGCCAACCTCGCGTTCGTCGGCGTCACCACGCCGGTCGGGACCTGCTCGCACGACGGCTCGGCCACCGGGGGCACACTGACGTGCGACCTCGGCTCGCTGCTGCCGGACGCGCCCGTCACGATCACGGTGGACGTGCAGATGGAGACGGCACCGGCCGGGTCGTTGTGCGCGACCAACACCGCCGACGTGTTCGACGACACAGGTGTCGTCATGGTCGGCGACGATGAGATCACCTGGCCCGACACCGACGCGACGAACAACTCCGACAGTGCCGAGGTCTGCGTGCCACCGCCCGTGGTGGAGGCGGACCTGGCGATCGTCAAGACGGCGAGTGTCGTACAAGCCGGTGCCGGGACCGGCTTCGACTTCGTCCTCGAGATCACCAACAACGGCCCGGACCCGGCCGAGAACGTGGTGATCGGTGACATCGTGCCGAGTCAGGTCACGGTCGCCGGCGTCTCGTCCGCCGACTTCGACTGCGGCAACGCCGGCAATGTCGTGACCTGCACGCGGGCGTCGATGGCGGCCGGTGCGACCGGCACGGTCACGATCGCCGTCACCGTGCCGGAGGACGCGCTCGACGGGACGATCGAGAACGTCGCAACCGTCGAGTCGGACACCGACGACCCCGACCTCACCAACAACAGCGAGGACGAATCGGTGGTTCTCGTCGCGCAGGTGCCGCCGCCGACCGTGGCCCCGCCTCCACCCGTGACCCTGCCTCAGACGGGTTCGAGCGGCACCGCTGACCTGATCCGGTCGGCGTTCCTGCTCGCGCTCGTCGGTGCGGGCCTCGTCGTCGTGGTGCGCCGCCGCGGCGGGCAGGTGCCCGGGTAGCCGGCCGAACGACCTGGTCGGCCAGGCAGCGTCGCTCGTACACTGACTGCTGCGATGGTGAGTCGGTCGGGTGACCGCGGCTCGGGGCGCTTCAGCGTGGCCGGGTCGAGGAAAGTCGGGACTCCACCGGGCAGGGTGCTGGCGAGAGCCAGGTCGGGGTGACCTGACGAATCAGTGCAACAGAGAGAGACCGCCGATGGGCGGCCGCGGCGACGTGGCGGCCACAGGTGAGGGTGAAACGGTGCGGTAAGAGCGCACCAGCGTGCGGGGTGACCCGTTCGGCTCGGCAAACTCCACCCGGAGCAAGGTCAAGCAGAGGGGACGGGCTGCCCGTCCGCTCGTGTCCGCAGCGATGTGGCGACGAGCACCCCTCGGGTGGGCCGCACAGATGGATGGTCACCGGTCGGCAACGACCACAGAATCCCGCTTACAGCCCGACTCACCGTCGCACGTCGTGCTTGACACTCGAGCATCGGCACGGCTCACCCGCGACGCCGACGCAATTTCCGATCGTCTCGCCGATCGTTCCCTGATCCCTCCACCCGCCGCCCGAAGCGCTCGCAAGGGCCGACCCCCCGCCGTGGAGAGGTGCGATCGACAGCACCCGTGAGCGACCGAACCGCCTGGTCTGCCGGGGCGAATTGCCTTGACTCCGGGCGCTGGGAGCGCGTCCGTGGAAGGTAGACGACCACGAATGGAGGAGTCATGACCCTCTCACTACTTCGGACCCGATGGGCGGCGATCGGAGCGGCGGTGGCGGTGAGTCTCGGCGCCGGCGGTATCGGCATCTCCCAGGCGACCACGTCGTCGGGTGAACGGCCGATCTACGTGCCGATCGAGCCGTGCCGCCTGGCGGACACCCGGCCCGCCTTCCAAGTCGGCCCACGGTCTGCGCCGCTCGGCCCGAACGAGACCTACCCCCTCGCGGGATGGGGCAAGGTCGGCAGCTGCAACCTGCCCGGCGGCACGACCGGCCTGTCGCTGAACGTCACCGCAGTCGACCCCACCCTGGCGACGTTCCTGACCCTGTTCCCCGCCAGCAGCACGCTGCCGAACGCGTCCCACCTCAACCCGATGCCGGGCCAGCCTCCGACGCCGAACGCTGTGAACGTCGACCTCGACGGCGCGGGCCTGTTCAGCATCTACAACCTGCAGGGCTCGGTGCACGTGATCATCGACGTCGTCGGCTACTACGACCACCACATCCACGACGACCGGTACTACACCGAAGCCGAGTCAGACGGCCGGTACTACACCAAGAGCGTGGCCGACAGCCGCTACGTCAGCGCCAAGCAGGACACCTTCTACTACGTCCCGGGCTCGATGCTCGAGATCCACGTCAACGACGGCCCGGCGACCGTCCACTTCGACAACTCGAGCGATGCCATCGTGCGCAAGACCGTGTCGGCGGGAACCATGCAGGTGCTCATCCCGGTTCCGTTCCCTGCCAGGCTCGGCGGGGCGTGGGGGAAGCTGGTCGACTACCGGGTGTCGTACAAGGTCGACAACGTCAACAGCTACATCACGAGCACCCGACTGATCAAGAGCAACAACTCGGGCGCCCACGTCGACATCGGATGGGAGTCCACGGACCGCAAATCGACCACCTACAGCAGCTACGTGGTGAACTGCTTCGACCCCGGCTGCCAGCTCGACTTCGTTCCGAACGGCAACTATGTGACCGTGTTGTTGGAGCTGGACTACGGCGGCATCGGCGACCCGCACGACATCACGATCGGCGGGGTCCTCCTCCGGGTGTCGTACGACGGTTGAGCCGCTCGACGCCGGAATCCTGAGAGGGCGCCCGCACCGCCGGGCTCCCTCTCGTGGGAACCCAACCTCAATGTCGGATCACCCTCATCCCGGCGGTCGTATCCCCGGCGCACCCCCAGCGCCTAGCGTCGGGGGTCATGCAGCGGTCGCGGAGACCACGACCGAGCCGGCCGAGGGGGACGGGTGCACGCTGAACCATCATTCACCGTCGGGATCGAGGAGGAGTACCTCCTCGTCGACCGCGAGACCCGCGACCTCGTCGCCGAACCCCCGGCCGAGCTGATCGAACGCGGGGCCACCGAGACCGACGGTCTGATGACCACCGAGTTCCTGCAGTCGCAGCTCGAGGTCGGCACCACCAAGTGCGCCTCGGTCCCGAAGGCTGCGGCCGAGATCCGCGCGCTGCGGCGCACGCTCTCCGACCTCGCCGGCGAGTACGGGTACGCGATCGTCGCCGCGTCGACGCACCCGTTCGGCGACTGGACGGCGCAGCGGTTCACCAAGCGAGAGCGCTACGACAAGCTGGCGCAGGACCACGGGGTCATCGCCCGCCGGATGCTGATCTGCGGCATGCACGTCCACGTCGGCATCGACGACGACGATCTGCGGATCGACCTCATGGAGCAGGCGACCTACTTCCTCCCCCACGTGCTCGCGCTGTCGACGTCGTCGCCGTTCTGGCACGGCTACCCGACCGGTCTGCGCTCCTACCGCCTCTCGATCTTCGACGGCATGCCGCGCACCGGCCTGCCCGAGGTGTTCGATTCGTGGGCCGAGTACCAGCGCCACGTCGGCGTCCTGGTCGCCGCGGGCCAGATCGAGGACGCCAGCAAGATCTGGTGGGACCTGCGGCCGTCCGGCCGGTTCCCGACGCTCGAGATGCGCATCGCAGACGTGTGCACCACTGCGGCCCACGCCGCGTCGCTCGCCGCCCTCTTCCAGTCCGTCCTGGCGATGTTGTGGCAGCTCCGGCGCGACAACCAGCGTTGGCGCAACTACTCGATCGGCCTGATCCAGGAGAACCGGTGGCGCGCGCAGCGCTACGGCATCGACGAAGGGCTGATCGACTTCGGCATCGGCGAGGTGGTCCCCTGTGCGCAACTGGTGGAGGAACTGGTCGAGATGCTCGCTCCCGCCGCCCGACGCCTCGACTGCTTCGACGAGCTGCTCGGTGTTCGTTCGATCATGACCGACGGCACCTCGGCCCACCGGCAGATGGCGGTGTACGAGGAGTGCCTCGCGGACGGCGCCGATCAGCAGGAGGCCGTCCGCCGGGTCGTCGACTTCCTCATCGACGAGACCGTCAACTTCTGACGGTCGCCCCGCTCCGCGCTGCGCGCCATTCACCGAACCGTTGGGCCACGTCGACGATGGCGACGGCGGCGCCGACCACGATCGCCACCTCGGCTGCGATCCGGAAGCGCGGGATCCCGTAGACGAACGCGATCATCGCCACGGACAGCGCGGTGACGGCGAGCAAAGGCCATCGGGGTTGGCGGCTCGGCCAGCGCCAGAGCCCGTAGGCGGCCAGCGGCGCCAGCAGCCAGTACTGCCAGAGCCCGATGCGGCTCGCCCACGGCTCACGCCCCTCGAACTGGTTGAAGCGGATCACCTGCTCGGTCTCCCACACGCTGAGCCCCCGCCCGAGCCGGGCGGCCACGACGACCGGCACCCGGTCGAGGTGGTCGCCGACGAAGTCGACGGCCTCCTCACGGTAGATCCGCGACTGCACCGACTCGTCGGCGCCCTCGGGGATCGGCACCCGGCGGGTGCAGGCGAGGCTCCACCACCCGATCTCGTCGCCGGAGTAGGTCTCCTCGCAGTTCGCCCCCGCCAGCGTCAGACCGTCCTGGGTGGACATGAACGTCGGCTCGTCGAACCGGATCTGGTTGCGGATCACCCACGGGCTGACCACGAGGACCGCCACGGCGCCCGCCACGGCGAGGTGGGAGATTCGCGTCCTCCAGGCGAGATCACCGGCGCGCAGGGTCAACGGGACGACGAGCACCGTGCCCAGGAGGAGCAGCTCGGAGCGGGCCAAGCCGGCGAGGCCGACGGTGGCGCCGAGTGCGCCGGCGATCAGCAGATCGGCGCGGCGGTCGTACGCGTAGACCGCAAGGAGGACCGCCACCACGGTGCCGGCGGCGAAGGTCTCGGACATGATCAGCGCGTCGTTGATCCAGAGGTTGGCGTACACGGCGGCGACCGCCGTCGCCGCCAGCGAGACCCAGCGGCCGAGCAGCCCGCGGGCGAGCAGACCGATCCCCGCGACCACCAACGTGCCGTAGACCGCCATCGCGTATCGCTGCGTCAGGCTCAGGTTGTCGTCGACCCACGACACGGGCGACAGCGCCAGCGCGGTGAGCGGGGGGTGGAGTGCCGAGTACGCGTCGGACATCCACGGGTGCTCGAACCAGCGACCGTCGGCGATTCTCGCCGCCTGGCCGAAGTAGTGGAGCTGGTCGCCGACCACCTCGTCGCCCGGTTTGGCGGCCGCGACGTACCCGAGGCGTACCACGGCGGCGCCGGCGACGAGCGCGGCGAACACGAGGCGATAGGTCCGCCGGTCGGGCGACGACGAGGCGACGTCCTCGGTCACGCCATGCCTAGCCGTTGTCGTAACCGGCGGTGATCTTCTCGTCGACCCGCTGGCCGCTCTCGCCCTCGGGGCCGAAGGCGTCGACGATCTCCCGCAGACCGTCACGGTCCGGCACGTCGCCCCTCGGCATCGGCTGGCCGGGCATCTCGGCGACGTGGATCGTCTGGGTCGGGAAGGCGAAGTCGACGCCCAGTCGGTCGGCGAGGCGCATGATGTCGAGGTTCAGCACGTGGCGGGTGCGCAGCTCCTCGTTCCAGTCCTCGGCGTCGATGAAGCAGTAGACGAGCACGTCGAGGCTCGCCGCACCGAAGCCGTGGAACTCGACGATGTAGTAGTCCGTGCGCATGCCGGGGTTCGCCCGGATGACCGCCCGGATGCCCTCGACGAAGGCCTGCATCTGATCGGGCGTCGTGTGGTAGGCGACCGAGCGTCGTCTTGTAGCGCCGCCAGTGGCGACGGCCCATGTTGTCGACGCCGGCGTCCATCAGCCGGCCGTTCGGCACCGTGACCTGCGAGTTGTAGAACGTCCGCACCCGGGTCGAGCGGAAGCCGACCTGCTCGACCGTCCCCTCGACGCCGTCGACGACCACCCAGTCCCCCACCTCGAACGGCTTGTCGGCGAAGATCGTCACGCCGCCGAGCAGGTTGCGCACCGTGTCCTGCGCGGCCAGGGCGATCGCCAGACCACCGAGGCCGAGGCCGGCGATCAGCGACGTGATGTTGACGTCGAGGTTCGACAGGACGAACAGGATCCCCAGGATCGTGGCGAACAGGCGCAGCGTCGTCCGCAGCAGCGGCACGAGGCTGTCGTCGAGGCGAGAGTCGGTGAGCTCGGCCCGCCGGGCGAGCACGTCGGTGAGGACGTCGATGAGGCGGTACGCGACGAGCACGACGGCGACCGCGCTGACGAGCGCGGCGATCTGGGTCACGACGTCCTCGACGTCGACATCGAACTGGAGCAGCGGGAAGCCGACCAGCGTCGTGAGGCCCACCGTCAGCAGGAACAGCGCTCGGCCGAGCCGCTTGCGCTCGACGTTCCAGAACGCCAGGTCCTCGCCGGCGAATCGTCGCCGGATGACGGCCGCGATCACCTGGACCACGACGAAGTGGACGACCACCGCGATGACCACCAGGAGGCCGACGCCGAGGTACTGCTCGACCTGCACGCCGAGGATCTCGTCGTCGAACCAATCAGGCACGTCGGAACCTCGGGCGCGGCGGCGTCACCGCATGAACGCTAGTGAGCGCTCTCGCGCCGATGGAGGATGCGCCGGGTCGCATCGCCGACCCGCAGCGGCGGCGTCAGGCGAGGTAGCCGGTGATGTCGACGATGAAGTCGGTCTGCGCATCGGGCGCGCCGTCGACGAAGACCTTCATCTGCCGGCTCCCGTCGAGCTGCACCATCGTCCCATTCGCCAAGACGACACCGGGACCGGCCCAGTTGATCGACGACGTCGCGAACGTCGATGCGTCGCCGGGCGCCGTCGCCACGAAGCCTGCCGACACCGTGCCGACGATCGTCAGGTTGAACGTCACCGCCGTCGCATCGGGCGGCACCACGTCGCTCGCCGTCACCGCGCCCGTGCCGAGATCGATCGCGTCCTTCACCGACACCACCCGGCCGGCACCGACACCCAGCGGCCCGTCCTCGAACCGCGAGTCGTACGTCCGGAACGGTGCCACCGGGTAGAGCACCGACGGCAGCCTCGGTATCGGCGGCGGTTCGAGCAGGTTGACCCAGGTGCCCGGTGTGCCGCCCTTGGTGCAGAACCACAGATCGCCGTCGGTGTCGGCATAGATCTCGCCGGCCTCGTGAGCGATCGCGGTCCCGGCCGGGGCGGGACCGGATGCGACCACACGAAGGGCCGCTCGCTCCCCCGAGAGCTCCGCCCCGAGGCTCGTGGACCCCGAACCGCTGCCGACGACGCCGATCTCCTCGCCGGTGGCGAGCACCGCCGTGCCGCCGAGGGCCTCCAGGCCGGTCCCGCCTCCATCGTGGTTCGCTCGCATCGCGACCGCAGTGACCTCGCTCGTGAAGCCGTTGATCCCGCGACCGTTGACACCGTCGGCCTGCCCGTAGACCCCGGTTGCGGCGTCGCCGCTCGCGATGCCACTGACGGCCCCACCGAACGTGCCGGTCGCGACGCCTCGAATCGACACGCCGGATTGCCCCGACGCAGTGCCCGAGACCGCCGTGCCGCCCGCCTGGTCGTTGACGCCTCGCAGGCCCGACGAGCCAGCGTGGTCGGACCGACCGATCACACCCGCACCTCCAGTCTGATCGGTGTATCCGTACACGCCGTGCTGATGCGCGGACGCCAAGGCGTATCCGGCCACGAGGGCGTTGTAGAACGCGAAGCTCTCGAACCTCACTTCCCCGGGTGCGAGGTTGTGGACCAGGAAGCCGACCTTGTCGTCGCCAGTGTGCGCGATCTCGGTCGAGATCGTGCCTGAGTGCAGCCCACCGACGTCGACGCTGTCGCTGTCGGCGGCAGCTGCCGTCGAACCCGTTCCGACGGCGGCGACCGCCCCCGCTGCTGCGGCGCCGGCGGCCAACTTGAAGACGTGACGCCGAGAGGCGGGGTCGGGCAGGGAGGCGTCGACGCCGGCGTCTTCGGTCGGTGCGCTCTCGGCGACGGCGACTGCGCGCTCGCGGGTGGCCATCGAGGCGACGAGTTGCCGGAGCTCGCCGACCTCGCGTCGCAGCTCCTCGATCTCCGAGGTGTCGTCCGCCGAGGCGATCGCTGTGTCGGGTTGGTCCATCGGGCGAACGTAGCCCAAGCCGCGGGCCGGAGAAGTCGTCGCCGAGACCGTCAGCTCTTGTGGTGTTGCGCCCTGCGTCGACGCGGCTCAGTAGGGGCCGACGGTGGCCTGCTCGTTGAAGCTGTGGAGCAGCGGGCCGAAGCGGCCCATGTCGACGCGGCACAGGCTCGCCTGGCCGAGGTGGCAGTGGAACATGATGTCCATCGTCGTGTTGAGCGCCCAGCCGACCGCAGCCTTGATCGGCGACACGTGGCTGACGACCACGATGTGGCGGGAGTGGATGCGATCGGCGAGCGCCTCGCACGCCACCCTCACCCGCGCGTCGAGCGCCCCGAAGCTCTCGCCGCCCTTGGTCGCGTACATCGAGTTGGTCTTCCAGGACTGCCAGACCTCGGGCGGCACCTCTCCGGCCGGCACGCCCTCGTACTCGCCGTACGCGAGCTCGACCCATGCGTCGTCGACCACGACGTCGCGACCGAAGAACGATGCCGTCTCCTGCGCCCGCTGGAGCGGGCTCGAGATCACCTCGTCGACGTCGCCGATCAGGTCGGCGATCGCCTCGGCCTGCTTGCGGCCGATCTCGTCGAGCGGAGGATCGAGGCGGCCCTGGAGCAGACCCTGCTTGTTCGCATCGGTGCGTCCGTGCCGGACGAGGTAGAGCACCGACTCAGTGAACCACACACGCGTCAGCGCGTCGGCAACGCGAGCTGACCCGTGCGCCGGAACCAGGCCCGACGATCCGCGTCGCGCAGGCCGGCGTGGCGGACGATCCACACGCAGAGGCCGATCCCGATGATCTCCAGCGGCACGTTCCACCAGCCGCGACTCGCGACCGGGTGGGCGGCACCGTCGAAGCCGAACCCGCCGAACGGCCACCAGAACACGGTGGTGTCGGTCCACGCGCCGGTGAACACGAGATGCAGCAGCGTGCCGACCGGCAGACCGAGCAGCATCTTGCGGATCGGCTTGCGGCCGGGCGTCGCCAGCATCAGCACCGCGAGCAGCGCAACGCTGAACGTCACGCTGTGCAGCACGCGCGCCCCGCCGAAGGGCGCATCGACGAGCGCCGGCAACACGGCGCCGACGGCGAGGAGCCGGTAGTCGAACGACGGATCCCGGAAGACGAACCACACGGCCAGCACCACCGTGCCCAGGAACCAGAAGAACATCGCCGCCAGCGTACGGCCGCTAGATCACGAGGATTCGGCCGCACTGCGGGCAGTCGGCCAGGCCGCCCGACGACGCCGCCTCGTCCTTCACGACGTCGACCTCGGCGGCCGACAGGTCGAGGTGGCAGCCCTCGCAGCGCGACCCGGCCAGCGTTGCCGCGGCCACGACGTGCTGCTCACGGAGCCGGTCGTAACGCCTGAGCGACGCCTTGTCGACCTCGGCCCTGAGACCCTCGAGCCGCTCGGCGATGCGCTCGAGCTCCCCGTCGATGTCGGCCTCGGCGGCCGACAACACCTCGTCGGCGGCGATGAACGCCTCGCGCAGCGCCTCCTCCTGGCCCAGCACCTCGGTGAGCTCGTCGTCGATCCGGGCCTGCTCCTCGAGGGCGGCCAGCTCCTCGTCGTCGATGCCGCTGCGGGTCTCGTTCACGGTCGCGATCTCGCTCTGCAGCGCCTCGGCCTCCCTCGGGGCGATCACGGTCTTGAGCTGCGCCTGCAGCCGATCACGCTGGGCATCGAGGTCGTGCGACTTCGACTCGCACTCCTCGATGACGCCACTCAACTCGTCGAGACGCTGCCGCATCACCTTGCGCGACTGGTCCCAGCGCACCAGGGCATTGCGGGCGGCCTGCATCTGCTCGCGCTCGCCGAGATGCTCACGCCGGTGACGGAGCTGGTCGGCCATCGTGTCGGCGGCCTGCAGCTCGAGCATGGGATGCGTCATCGCCGCACCCCGCCCGCGACCCGGCAGTCGTCGTCAGCGGCACGGACCGACGCGCTGGCTGAGCGGCACCGACGGGAGCGGGGCGTTCGGGTCGAGCACATCGGGTGGGATGGTAGTGCCGCTCTCGACCTGGCCGAAGATCGGCACCGGTGGCAGCGTCGTCGTCGGCACCGTCTCGACCGGCAGGGTCGTCACCGACGGTGTGGTCACCGGTGGCGTGGTGACCGGTGGATCGGTCGCCGGTGGATCGGTCGCCGGTGGTGCCGTCGGCGGCGGTGCCGGTGGATCGGTGCTCGGCGGTGCGTGCGGGGACCGGAAGCCCTGCGGCGCCGGCGTCGCAGCCGGGTCGTCAGCCGGCGGCACGGTCGCGGGCGTCTCGTAGCCGACGATCTGGAACAGGCACTCGTTGCCCGGCAGGTACAGGCGGGCCGGGCCGCGAGGCTGCGAGTCGGGCCGGTCCCAGTCGGCGAACTCGAACTGCTCGAGGCCGATCTCTTCCATGTAGGCGCCCCAGATGCGCGCCGGGAACGTGCCACCCTGCACGCGCGGCACGCCGGCCGCCTCGAACTCGGGGATGCCTCGCATCGGCGTGTACCGGTCGGGGTCGCGCACCATCACCGCCGTCGACAGCTCGGGTGTGGCCCCGACGAAGAACGCCGTCCAGTTGTTCTGCTGGGTGCCGGTCTTGCCGAAGGCGGGCCGGCGGCTGGCGAAGTCGGCCAGGCTACGACGGGCGGTGCCGCCGGTCAGCACGCCCTTCATCACATCGACCGCCGTCAACGCCACGTTGCGGTCGAGCACCCGAGCGCCCTCGGCGGCGTGGGTGTAGATGCGAGCGCCCGAGGCGTCCTCGATGTACTCGACGTAGTACGGCTCGTGGTGCACGCCCTCGTTGGCGATCGTCTGGATGCCGGCCGCCATGTCGAGCGTGCTCAGCTCGTTGGCGCCCGTGGCGAACGCCGAGAACGGCTGGATCGGCTCGCGTTCCGTCGCCGGTTGCCCCTGGTAGAGGTACGGGTTGGCCGCCATCCGGTACACCGTGTCGACCATCCGGTTGAGCCCGACGATCTGCGAGGTGCGCGCGAACGCGCAGTTGATCGACCGCACCGTGTGACGCCGGAGCGTGTCGACCCCACCGCTGACCCCGCCGCGGATCTCGAACGTCGGGTTGACCGGGTCACCGACGTTCGGGAGTCGGCACGGGTGCGTCCCGTCGACGACGTCGTCGGGGGTCGCCCCGGCCTGCAGGGCGGCGGCGAGGATGAACAGCTTGATGCTCGACCCGGTCTGGCTCGGCGCCAGGGCCAGGTTCACCTCGCGCTGACCGGGGATGAAGCCCTTGCCGCCCACCATCGCCCTGATCGCGCCGGTCCTCGTGTCGAGCGAGGTGAGTGCCGCGTCGATGCCGGTGAAGTTGTCGGGCAGCTCGTCGCGGGCCTCCTCGGCCCGGGCCTGCAAGAACGGGTCGAACGTCGTGTGGATGTTCAGACCACCGCGGTGCAACCGTGTGTACCGCTCGTCGTAGGTGTCGCCGAGGATGTCGCTGCGATTGAGCAGGTAGTCGCGCAGCGCCTCGGTGAAGTACGTCCGCTTCGTGGCTCGCTCGGCTCGGGCGCGCACGCGTTCGGGGATGACGAACGTCTCCTCGACCTCGGACCGCTCGGCCTCGGTCAGGAGCTCGTCGTCCTCGAGCCGGTTCAGGACCAGGGCGAACCGGTTGCGGCTCTGCTCGGGGTTGATGATCGGGTCGTACGTCGACGGGGCCTGCACCATGCCGGCGAGGAACGCCGCCTCGATGAAGTCGAGCTCTTGCACCGACTTGCCGAAGTAGGTCTCGGCTGCGGCGCCGATGCCGTACGAGTTCTGCCCGAAGAACACCGTGTTGAGGTACCGCTCGAGGATCTCCTCCTTGGTCTTGTGCTTCTCGAGCCGCACCGCGTAGGTGATCTGCAGCAGCTTGTAGCGCCCGTCGCGTGGGAAGCCGGCCATGAAGTCGTTCTTGACCACCTGCATCGTGATCGTCGACGCGCCCTGGATCGGCCCCTCGGTCGACAGGTTCGACAGCGTGGCGCGGAACAGGCTCCGCACGTTCACGCCCTTGTGGACGAAGAACTCGTTGTCCTCCACGGCGAGGAACGCGTCGATCACCTCCTGGGGCACGTCGTCGATCGAGACCGGCTGGCTGTTCTCGACTTCGAACGACGCGATCTCGTTGCCCTGCACGTCGAACACGGTCGTCCGTGCCGACAGGTCGGCGAAGTCGGGCAGCTCGACCGGCGTCTCCTCGTGGGCGTTGGCGATCCGCCAGATCCGGGGCGCCACCGCGACCACGGTGGCGGACATGAGCAGAGCGCCGGCGCCGATGACCAGCGCCAATCGGAACACCCAGCTGAACCGCATCACAACGGCGTCGACACTACCGACGCACCCTCGCCGGATGGTGGCAGTCGCGACGACCCGGAACGGGGCGGATGCGTTGCCGGCACGACGATCGCCGACCCGATGCCGACCCGATGCCGACCTGGTTCTCACCGGACACCCACGAGAGGCCCACCGGATGCCGACCGGCCCGCGTCGCTGCCCTACGGTCTGGCGCCATGGCCAACGAGCAACGACCATTCCGATTCGGCGTGCAGGTCAACGGCACCGGAGACCGCCAGGAGTGGGCCGACCTCGCCCGGCGGGTCGAGGCCAACGGGTACGCCACCCTGACGATGCCCGACCACTTCAACGACCAGCTCGCGCCGGTGCCGGCGCTGCAGGCGGCCGCCGACGCAACCACGACACTGCGGTTGGGCGCACTGGTCTACGACAACGACTACAAGCACCCGGTCGTGCTCGCGAAGGAGCTCGCCACGATGGACGTGCTGTCCGACGGCCGGGTCGAGATCGGCCTCGGCGCCGGGTGGATGATCAGCGACTACGAGCAGTCGGGCATCCCGTACGACCGGCCCGGCGTCCGGGTCAGCCGGATGATCGAGGGCCTCGCCGTCATCAAGGGCGCGCTCGGGCCGGGTCCGTTCTCGTTCGCCGGCGAGCACTACACGATCACCGACTACGACGGCACGCCAGCGCCGATGCAGTCACCACCGCCGGTGCTGATCGGCGGTGGTGGGCCACGCGTGCTGCGGTTCGCCGCCCGCGAGGCCGACATCGTGGGCATCAACGCCACGCTGACGTCGGGCGCCGTCGACCAGTCGACGTTCGAGTCGATGACCGCAGAGGCGACCGATGCGAAGGTGCAGATCGTTCGGGACGCCGCCACCGAGGCAGGCCGTCTCGCGGACATCGAGATGAACATCCGCGCCTTCATGGTGTTCGTCACCGACGACCCCGATCAGGGGCTCGAGACGCTCGCAGGCTTCACCGGTGCGCCGAAGGAGGTCATTGCCGCCTCGCCGTTCGCGCTCGTCGGCCCGGCGAGCAAGATCATCGACGAGCTGCAGGAACGTCGCCAACGGTGGGGTTTCAGCTACGTGATCGTCGGCCAGAACGACATCGAACCGTTCGCCCCGGTCGTCGCCGCCCTCGCCGGCACGTAACGATCGGCGCCACGAAGGATCGGTGTCAGGCACCGTCCGTCACGCGGGCGGGACGGTCGTCTCGTCGAGGCGGACGAGGATCGCCTCCTGGTGGCTGACCACCACGATCCCGTCGCGGCACCAGCACATCGGCTGTGGGCCGTCGAAGCGCTGCAGTGTGAGCGCCGCGTCGCTGGTCAGCTCGGTCACGCCCCACCGGGGTGTGTCGTTCGCCAGGTCGGCGACGCGAGCGACGCCGAGCTCGATCGCGACGCCTGCTCCGTCGATCGGCCGGGACCACACCGCTGCCACCGAGCTGCCGTCCGGTGAGACGGCGGCGGCCAGGTTGGTCGACCCCTCTCCGGCGGGGTCGAACGCCACCACCCGCCCGGTGTCGAGCTCCCACAGCTCGTACTCGAAGCGGACCTGGCCAGGGCCGATGGGCACGGCCGAGGCGACGAGCACCGTGTCGCCGTCGTCGCTGACGGAATGTGCGACCCCGGACGCGAGATCCGTCTCCAGACGCAGCTGCGTCAGGTCGCCGTCGGTGAGATCGAGCAGCCAGAACACCGCCGACGCGTCCGGTGGCGCGGCCTGGATCACCAGGGCACGGTCGGGGTCGAGCGGCAGCAACGACGACGGATTCGCAACCCCGGGCAGGATCGGCGTCAGCGGGTCGACCTCGCCGGTCGATGCGTCGACGGTTGCATACGACAGCGGCGGATCACCATCCGTCGGGGCGAGCGCCGCGAGCCGATCCGCGCCGGGCACGAACCTGGGGGCGAGCAGCAGGCCCGCATCGTCGAGAGGTGTGGTCGAACCGTCGACACCGACCACCCAGTGCGTGGTCTCCTGCGCGAACTGGATCTCGTCGCCGCCGGTGAACCGAGAGCTGTCGCTCGACCACGTCAGCTGCCGCCAGCCGAATCCCTCGAGCTCGTGACAGGTCGGTGTCGCGCCAGCGACGAGCTCGACGACGCACGCCCGCCGCGCAGTGTCCCGGTACGCCGCCCACCGGCCGTCAGGCGAGACGGCGATGCGGAAGTCCGCAGGATCAGGCCCGCTCTCGAACGTCATGTCGATCGTCTCGGCCACCGTCGGCTCCCACCACGAGGTCGCCGGCTCGAGCGGTGCGAGCGTCGTCGTGGGCGGGACGGTCGGCAGCGTGTCGGCGGGCAGTTGCTCGTCGCCGTCGCCGGTCAGCACCGCCAGTACCACGATGACCAGCACGGCAGCGGCCACAGCACCGATGACCGCGAAGGTCTGGGGCCGCCACAGAGTCGGCCGCGGCTCGGCACGCTCGGGCTCGGTCGCAGCGTCGGCGAGCACCCGCCGGAGGCCGGCGTCGACGTCGAACGCCTCGGCCGCATCCGCGAACGCGGCCCGAGAGGCGGTGCGTGCGAGCTCGTCGATGGTCGTCATCGTTCGACCCCCAGTCGGTCGGCCAACGTCTGTCGGGCGGTGTGCAGCGATCGCTTCACGGTGCCCTCGCCGATCTCGAGGATCTCGGCGATCTCGGCGACGGACAGATCGTCGAAGTAGTGGAGCGCCACCACCGACGCCTGTCGCAAAGACAGCGTCCGCACGTGGTCCCAGAACTCGTCGGGCGTCGGATCCTCGTCGACGGCCCGTCGCACGGGGAGCCGCGCCAGCGCCCGACGTTCGCGCCGGGCGCGGCGATGGATGTCGCGGCAGCGGTTGATCGCCACGCGCCGCACCCAGGCCCCCGGCTTGTCGAGCCTGCTGACCCGTTCCCAGTTGCGGAACGCGCTCAGCATCGCCTCGTGCGCGACCTCGGCACCACGCTCGCGGTCGCCGGTCAGCGACGTCGCGATCGCGACGATCGCGTTGATCTCGCTGCGATACAGCTCGTCGAACGTCACGTCGACGATCGTCTGCCCATTCGGACCCACATCACCACACACGACACAGCAACGAACTGGGTTGTCGCTCGATCGAGAACTCCCGCCGCCACCCACTCACGAGATGTGCCTGGGACATCTCGTGACTAGGCGGCGAAGCTGCGGCCCTTTTCGACGACGGTGATGCCGTTGGGGCTCCGCGTGAAGTGCTTGGCGTCCTCCTCGGCGTCGAGGCCGATCCGGGCGTAGTCGGGCACCACGACGTTCTTGTCGATGATGCAGCGCTTCAGACGTGCACCGGCGCCGACGTGCACGCCCTCCATCAGGATCGAGTCGGTCACGTGCGCGTCGTGGTCGATGAAGACGCTCGGACTGATGATCGAACGCTCGACGTGGGAGCCGGACACGATCGAGCCCTGGCAGAGCAGCGACCCGTCGACGAACGACGGCTCACCGCCGACGCCGCGCGACACCTTCGCGGGCGGCAGCGCCTTGCGGTGGGTGTAGACCGGCCAGCTGTCGTTGTAGAGGTTGAACACCGGCACCGGGGCGATGAGGTCCATGTTCGCCTCGAAGTACGAGTCGAGCGTCCCGACGTCGCGCCAGTATCCCCGCTCGCGTTCGTCCTGACCGGGGACGTCGTTGGTCGAGAAGTCGTAGACCTGGGCGAGCCCCTGGCGCGTCAGCGCCGGGATCACGTCGCCACCCATGTCGATGAGCGGTGCGTCGGTGTTGGGGGTCACGACGTCGATGAGGGTCTGGGTGTCGAACAGGTAGTTGCCCATGCTGGCGAGGCAGCGGCTGTCGTCGCCAGGCATCGTCGGCGGGTTCTCGGACTTCTCGTGGAAGTCGCGGATCGTCCCGTCGGCATCGCTCTCGATCACCCCGAACTCGCGGGCCTCGGTCTGCGACACCGGGATCGCGGCCACCGTCACGCCGGCGTCGCTCGACACGTGGTGCGCCAACATCTGGCTGACGTCCATGCGGTAGATGTGGTCGGCACCGAAGACGGCGACCACGTCGGGCCGGTCGTCGTTGATCAGGTTGAGGTTCTGGTAGATCGCGTCGGCCGAACCCTGGAACCACTGCGGGCCGCGTCGCATCTGGGCCGGCACGGGCGCCACGTAGTTGTCGAGCAGGTCGGAGAAGCGCCAGGTCTGGGAGATGTGGCGGTCGAGGCTGTGGCTCTTGTACTGCGTGAGCACGACGATCCGCAGCATCCCCGAGTTCGCGAAGTTCGACAGTGCGAAGTCGATCAATCGGTAGGTACCACCGAACGGCACCGCGGGCTTCGCCCGGTCGTTCGTGAGTGGGAGGAGCCGCTTCCCCTCGCCGCCGGCCAGCACGATCGCGAGCACCTTGGGATCAGCCATCGACCCGCAGGGTAGCGAGATGCGGGGTACCCGTCGACCGTTCGCCGCGAAGCCCCTACCCTGGCGCGGTGCCTCCCGCCCGCCTGTCCCCCCGACTGCTTCTGGCTGCCTGCGTCCTGATCGTCGGCGGATGCGCCGACGGCGACGACAGCTCGGGCGCCACCGTCAGCCCGGCGACCAACGAGGCGACCGGCGGCGACCGGTACCCCGACGTGCTCGCAGCGGATGCCACGTTCGACGCCGACAGCGAGACCTGGACGTTCAGCGCCACGCTCTCGTCCCCCTACGACACACCCGAGCGGTACGCCGACGCCTGGCGCGTCGTCGGCCCGGACGACGCCGTCTACGGCGTGCGCGAGCTCACCCATGACCACGCCGCCGAACAGCCATTCACCCGGTTCCTGTCGGGTGTCGAGATCCCCGACGACGTCACCGAGGTCACCATCGAGGGTCGCGACCAGGCCAACGGCTACGGCGGTCTCACCGTGACGATCCCCCTCAGCAGGAGTTGACCGTGAACCACCCCTCCCCCACGGCGCCCGCCGGCGTCGGCGACGACATCCGACTGCTCGGCAGGCTGATCGGCGACGTGCTGCGCGAGCAGGCCGGCGACGGCACGTTCGAGCTGGTCGAACGCGTACGCCGGATCGCCGTCCACGCCCGCCGCAACGACGAGAACCCGGTCGAGCCGCTCATCGGCGAGCTCGCCGATGCCGACATCCATGACGCACTCCACCTCATCCGCGCGTTCGGCTGGCTGTCGCTGCTCGCCAACACCGCCGAGGACCTCAACCTCGAACGGCGGCGCCGCTACCACCGGGATGTCGGCACCGCCCCGCAGGAGGGCAGCGTCGAGGCGAGCATCACGCGCCTGATCGCCCGGGGTGTGCCCAGCAAGCGGATCATCGCCGAGCTCGAGCAGCTGATGGTCACCCCGGTCATCACCGCGCACCCGACCGAGGTCAGGCGCCAGACGGTGCTCGATCACGTCGACCGCGTCGCGGCGCTGCTCGACCTCCGCTGGCGGTCGATCGACAGCCCCAGCGAGGTGGCCGAGATCGACGAGCAGCTCCGCGTCGAGGTGCTGACGTTGTGGCAGACCGCGAAGTTGCGGCTCTCGAAGCTGCGGGTCTCCGACGAGATCGGCGAGGCGCTGCGCTACTACCGCTCGAGCATCTTCGAGACGGTGCCGCGCCTCGAGCGCGACGTCGAAGCGCTCGTCGAGCAACACCTCGGCGCCACCATCAGCAACCCGCGAGCGATCTCGATGGGCTCGTGGATCGGCGGCGACCGCGACGGCAACCCGTTCGTCACCGCCGCCGTGCTCCGAGATGCCGTCCAGTCGCAGGCGACCGAGGCGTATCAGCACCATCTCACCGCGCTCGCCGACCTGGCCCGCAACCTGTCGATGTCGAGCCGCCTCGTCACCCCGACGCCTGCGGTCGAGCAGCTCGCGGCGGCGTCACAGGACGACTCCCCGTTCCGCGCCGACGAGCCGTACCGCCGCGCGCTGCGCGGCATGCACGCCCGCCTGTGGGCCATGGCCGCGGGCGTGCTCGACCAGGTACCCGGCCCCGAGCGACACGCTCGGCTGCCCGCCTACCACTCGGTCGACGAGCTGATGGCCGACCTCGACGCAATCGCGACATCGCTCCACTCGCACGGTGCGGGAAGCCTCGCCGACGCCCGCATCGATCCGGTCCGGCGCGGCGTCGCCATCTTCGGCACCCATCTCTGCGGCCTCGACATGCGGCAGAACAGCGGCGTGCACGAAGAGGTGCTCGCCGAGCTCTTCCGGGTCGCCGGCGTCACCGACGACTACCTCGCACTCGACGAGGACGACCGCATCGCCCTGCTGACCGCCGAGTTGGGTGGGCAACGCCCGTTGGCGGCGCCGTTCGGCAGCTACAGCCCGGTCACCCGAGGCGAGCTCGACGTGCTGCGCGAGGCCGCGTCGGCACACGACCGCTTCGGCGACCGGACCATCCCGCACTACGTGATCTCGATGGCGACGTCGGTCAGCGACGTGCTCGAGGTGGCCGTGCTGCTCAAGGAGGTCGGCCTCGTCCGGGTCGACCCCGCGGACGGCACGATCACGAGCTCGCTCGACATCGTGCCGCTGTTCGAGACGATCGACGACCTGCGCAACGCCCATCACACCCTGACGGCCCTGCTGACCCACGAGCGGTACCGCGGCATCGTCGACAGCCGATCGGGGTGGCAGGAGGTGATGATCGGGTACTCCGACTCGAACAAGGACGGCGGCTACGTCGCGTCGCAGTGGGCCTTGTTCAGCGCGCAGCGCGCGCTCGTCGCCGCCGCCAGGGCGAACGGCGTGCGGATCCGCCTCTTCCACGGACGTGGTGGCACCGTCGGCCGCGGCGGCGGGCCCGCCTATCAGGCGATCCTGGCGCAGCCGGCGGGCTCGGTGCACGGCGCCCTCCGCATGACCGAGCAGGGCGAGATGGTGGCGGCCAAGTACGCACAACCCGCATCCGCACGCCGCAACCTCGAGACGCTCCTGTCGGCCACGCTGGAGGCGAGCTGCCTCGACGACGACCACATGGGCGACGACGTCGACCGGTTCACTGCGGCCATGGACGAGCTCGCCGACCTCGCACTCGGGGCCTACCACGAGCTGATCGACGGCTCGTCCGAGCGCTTCGTCGGGTTCTTCCGGTCGATCACCCCGATCGGCGAGATCGCCAGCCTGAACGTCGGGAGCCGCCCGGCCTCGCGCAAGAACTCCAACCGCATCCAGGACCTGCGGGCGATCCCGTGGGTGTTCGGCTGGAGTCAGTGCCGGCTCAACATCCCCGGCTGGTTCGGCGCCGGGAGCGCGTTCGAGGCGTACGCCACCGACGACGACCGGATCGCCACGCTGCACGACATGCAGGCGCGGTGGCCGTTCTTCCAGGCGATGCTCAACAACATGGGCATGGTGCTGGCCAAGGCCGACATCGGGATCGGTCGCCGGTACGCCGAAGCCCTGGTCGACGACGACCAGACCCGCGAGGAGATCTTCGGCCTGATCGAGCGTGAACACGCCCGCACGCTCGCCTGGCACGCCCGGCTCACCGGATCGGACGATCCGCTCGCCGACAACCAGGTGCTGGCGCGCAGCATGAGGAACCGCTTCCCCTACCTCGACCCGCTGCACGTCATGCAGGTCGAACTGCTGCGGCGCTACCGCGCCGGCGACCACTCCGAGCTGGTCGAGCGCGGCATCCAGCTGACGCTCAACACCATCGCCACCGGTCTCCGCAACTCCGGCTGAGACGGGGCACGGACGCCGACTCGCTGCGTTCCGTCTCGCCGCCCGCCGACCACAGTCGGCGGGGGCTCGCCGCGCCTTGCGCTCGGCGCCCCTGCCCCCGTCTCAGATACCAGACTCCTCGTCGGCGCGTCGGCGCCTTGCGACGGGTGGCGGTCAGTGCGAATTCCTGGACGAGTGGTCGTTCGCGCTTGCGGCGGCGGTACGGTCGTTCACATGGCGAATCACACCGTGAGCATCACGTACTGCGTGCCTTGAGACTACTCCGAGCAGGCCGTGAGCGCTGCGAGAGACCTGATGCACGACTACCAGCACGTGATCGCCGAGCTGTCGTTGGTCGCCGGTTCGAAGGGGATCTTCGATGTCGTCGTGGACGGCCGGACCCTGTACTCGAAGCACGAGACCGGCCGCCACGCCGAACCGGGTGAGGTGTTGGCGTTGTTCCGTGAGCAGTTCGCTGCCGACGTCACGCCGTACGAGCGCTGAGAGCGCTCCCCCTCAAGGGGTGTGGATCAGACGACTTTGACGTTGGTCGCCTCGGGACCCTTGCGGCCCGGGGCGATGTCGAACTCGACCGTCTGACCATCGAGGAGGGTGCGTCGCCCGGTGCCCTCGATGTTCGAGAAGTGCACGAAGACGTCGTCACCGTCGTCACGGCTGATGAATCCGAAGCCCTTCTGATCGTTGAAGAACTTCACTGTGCCGGTAGCCATGTTGCGTTACTGCTTTCTGTTGCCGCCGGCCACCACGGTGGCGACCGACCGGACCGACGCTATCGAGCCTGCGACCGGAAAGCTCATCGGAGACGAACCGTCGCCCGCCGGATCGTTCATTCGACCCACCGGGTCTCGGCGCCGATCACCTCGATCTCGGGGCGCGACCAGAGGAACCGATCGATCGAATCGACGACCTCTTCGGCGAGACGGGCCTCCGAGGCGACCACGGCGAAACCCAGCGTCGCACGCTGCCAGGTGTCCTGCCCGCCGACCTCGGCCGCCGACACACCGAAGCGCTGACGGGTGCTGTCGAGCAGCGAACGGACGACCTGGCGACGGTCCTTCAACGACTGCGACGCCGGGATGCGGATCTCGACCTCGAACCCCACGACATGCACGGGGGCACGGTACCGGTACGAGGCCGCCGCAGGGTCGTCTCACCAGTCGACGGGCGCCGTCACCAGTTCACGGCCCGTCACCAGTTGACGGGCGCCGTCACCTGGTCGGCGACGTCGGCGCCGTCCGGGATGAAGTGCACGACGAACGAGCGCCTGGTCGAGTCGGCGCGGCGGATCTGCTGGCCGCCGTGGATCAGCATCCCGTGCCAGAACAGCACGTCGCCCTTCTTCGCCAGGAACTCGCGCTGCTCGAACCGGGCGGCCTCACCGTCGACGTGCGCCTGGTAGGCGCCCGAGAGCGCGGGGTCGGCGGTCCGCAGGTTGACCATCGGGTAGCCGTCGAAGCCGGCGAACAGCCGCTCGCGGTGCGACCCGGGGTAGTAGACGAGCGGGCCCGAGCCCTCGACGATGTCCTCGCAGGCGATCCAGGCGCCGCAGATGAGCGTGGGGACACCCAGGTGGAACACCGCGGTGTCCTGGTGGAGCGCCTGACGACTGCCGTTGTGGAAGTTGATCGAGTACGTGGCTCTGCTGTCGACGCCGAGGATCATCGACGCGACCCGCCTGAGCTCGGGGTGGTTGCGCACTGCGTCGGCGGCCCCCGAGTGCTGGAAGAAGCCGTGCACCCGCCAGCTGGAACGATCGCGGATGGCGACTCGATCCTCTCGATCGAGGGTGAGCAGCTCGGAGTGCGACGTCGTCGCCCGGTGCCCGCCGTCGAGCTCGAGGTCGTGCACCACCAGGTCGTCGAGCGGCCGGTCGCCGATGAACATCCGGTCGAGGTCGCCGACCATCTCGTCGAGCAGGTCGTGGGGCACGACGTCCTCGACGATCGCGTAGCCGTCGCGGACCCACGAGCGGAGGATCCGCTCGTCGACGGTCGAGCCGGCCCGCTCCGTGATCTCGTCGATCGCACCGGGCTCGTCGAACCAAGCGCTCGTCGGCAACGCCACGGGCCGGTGGCGACCGCCTGCGACCATGCGGCGGAGACGGGTGAGGATCGACATCGACCGTCACGCTAACCGTCAGCGGGCAACAGGGCCGGTCCGCCCGAGGGATGACGATCTGTCGTTCCGCCGGCGGATGCCGGCCCCTCGCCCACTCACTAGCGTCAGGGACATGTGGCAGGCGACGGCGCGCACCAGAGCAGCCGCTCGCGCCGTCCGCACCGCCGCCCAGGCACGCCCGTTCGCCACCGATATCGTGTTCGCCGTCGTGATGGGCGCGCTCGGCGTCGTCGGCCACCTGACCGCGTCCGTCGAGGCCAGCGAGCGCGACGCCGGTCCGGTCGGTGTCGCCATCCTCGTCGCGCAGGCCGCGGCGTTCGCCTACCGCCGCCGGAGCCCCCTGATGGCGGCTTCGGTCGTCACGCTGTTCGAGATCATCTTCTGGGTCTCGGACTTCGCGACGAACTTCGACGCGATCGCCGTCCTCGCCATCTACGCAGCGACCGCCCACGGGGTCGACCGCCGGCGGACGTGGCAGGTGGTCGGCGGCATCGTCGTCGCGACCACGATCGTCGCGATCATCGGCGTCCTGGTGCCCGAGGAGGACCTCCCGGCGCTGGCCGTGGTGGGCCTCGGCATCTTGAACCTCAGCGCGGCCGGCCTCGGTGAGATGATGTTCGCCCGGCGTCGTCGCATCGCCGAGCTGGAAGAGCGGGCGATCAGAGCCGAGCGCGAACGCGAGCTGCTGGCCGCCCAGGCCGTGCTCGACGAGCGTTCCCGGATCGCCCGCGACATGCACGACGTGGTCGCGCACAGCATGAGCGTGATGGTGGTGCAGGCAGCGGCGGCCGAGCGGCTCGTCGACGCCGACCCCGAGCGTGCGGCCGATGCACTCCGCAACGTCCAGGAGACCGGGCGCGAGAGCCTCAGCGAGATGCGCCGCATGCTCGGCGTCCTGCGAAGCGACGACGAGTCGCCGGCGATGACCCCGCAGCCGACCATGGCCGACGTCGAGTCCCTGATCGCCACCTGCAACGAGGCAGGCGTCGAGACCGAGCTGGTGGTGACCGGTACACCGCAACGACGATCGGCGGGCCCCGAGATGGCCGGCTACCGGATCGTGCAGGAGGCGCTCACCAACGTCGTCAAGCACGCCGGGCGGCCCGTGCGCGCCTCGGTCGAGATCGACTACCGCGACGACGGTGTCGTGCTCGCCGTGGTCGACGACGGGCTCGGCGCGGCGGCCAGCCTCAACGGCGACGGCATGGGTCACGGCCTCGTGGGCATGCGCGAACGCGTCGAGCTGTACAACGGCACGCTCAGAGCGGGCCCGCAGAGCGGAGGCGGGTTCGCCGTGCATGCCACCTTCCCGTACGACGACGCGGCGGCACGGGCGTGACGATCAGGGTCGCCGTCGTCGACGACCAGGCGCTGATGCGCACCGGATTCACGATGATCCTCGAGACCGAGGACGACATCGAGGTCGTCGGCGACGCCCCGGACGGGCGGCAAGGCGTCGAGCTCTGCCGTCGCCACCGACCCGATGTCGTGCTCATGGACATCCGGATGCCCGAGATGGACGGCATCGAGGCCACCCGGCTCATCGTCGACGACGACGGCATCGACACGCGCGTGCTCGTGCTCACCACGTTCGACCTCGACGAGTACGTCTACGGAGCGATCCGCGCCGGCGCCAGCGGGTTCTTGCTCAAGGACACGCCGCCGGACGCGCTGGTCTCGGCCGTGCGCACGCTCGCCGACGGTGAAGCCCTCCTGGCGCCGACGATCACGCGGCGCCTCATCGAGGAGTTCGTCCGGCAGCCCGGCCCAGTCGCGCCGACGACGGAGCTGCTCGACGAGCTGACCGAACGCGAGAACGAGGTGCTGCGGCTCATGGCGCGCGGCCTCTCGAATGGCGAGATCGCCGAGCACCTGATCCTCGGCGAGACGACCGTCAAGACCCACGTCAGCCGTGTGCTGACCAAGCTCGGCGTCCGCGACCGCGTCCAGGCGGTCGTGGCTGCGTACGAGACCGGCCTCGTCCGGCCGGGCGACGGCGGCTGACCGGTCCGTCATCCGCACGGATGACACGGCACGACCGTGAGGTCGTGCCGCCGTACGAACGCCGATCATCACCGTGCCCGACGCCTCTGAGCAGGGGTTTCCGTACCGTCGAACGCATGACACTCCTGCTCGAAACCACCCCTTCCCCCGCCCGGGTCGTCGAGGCGCCGATCGCCGCGCAGGCCCGAGGCGCCGTCAAGGTCTACGGCTCCGGCGACACCGAGGTCGTCGCCCTCGACTCCGTCGACGTCGACTTCGCAGCCGCCCAGTTCACCGCCATCATGGGCCCGTCCGGCTCGGGCAAGTCGACGCTCATGCACTGCATGGCGGGCCTCGACTCGCTCGACAGTGGTCAGGTCAAGATCGGCGACACCGACATCTCCGGTGCCGGCGACCGTGACCTCACCCTGCTCCGGCGCGACCGGATCGGCTTCATCTTCCAGTCGTTCAACCTCGTCCCGACGCTCTCGGCGATCGAGAACATCACGCTGCCGCTCGACCTCGCCGGCACGAAGCCGGATCAGGCCTGGCTCGACGGCGTGATCGACACCGTCGGTCTCGGCGAGCGGCTCACCCACCGCCCGAGCGAGCTCTCTGGTGGTCAACAGCAGCGGGTCGCGGTGGCCCGCGCCCTGGCCAGCCGGCCCGAGATCATCTTCGCCGACGAGCCGACCGGCAACCTCGACAGCCACAGCGGCGCCGAGATCCTCGAGTTCATGCGCCATGCGGTCAGGGAGCACGGCCAGACGATCGTCATGGTGACCCACGACCCGGTCGCCGCGAGCTACTCGGATCGCGTCGTGTTCCTGACCGACGGGCGGATCACCGATCAGCTCTTCGACCCGACGCCTGACACCGTCCTCGACCAGATGCGCGAGCTCGGCCACTGATCGCCCGGGACGACGAAGGGACTCCGCCATGCTCGCTCTCACCCTCAAGAACCTGAAGGCGAACCGCGTGCGGTTCGCTCTGACCGCACTCGGCGTCACGCTCGCCGTCAGCTTCGTCGTGTCGGCCTTCGTGCTGGCAGACGGGCTCCGTTCGACGTTCGGCGACCTGTCCGCCGAGATCGTCGACGGCACCGACCTCGAGGTCCGCCCGGTCGCCGACTTCGGCGACCCCGTCCCGCTCACCGACGACGCCCTGGCGTCGGTCCAGGCCACCTCCGGCGTCCGCGTGGCGGAGGGATTCGTCGAAGCCGACGAGAACGCGATCCGGCCGATCAGGTCCAACGGCGAGGAGATCCCCGTCGACGGACCGCCGCAGCTCGCGTTCTCGTGGAACGAGGATCCACAGCTCAACTCGTTCACGGTCGTCGAGGGGTCCGCTCCCGACGCTCCGAGCGAGTTCGTCATCGACGTCGACAGCGCCGACCGCTACGACTTCGTCGTCGGCGACACCTACACCGTCATCACGCCGACCGGCGTGCAGTCGTTGACGCTGGCGGGGACGACGTCGTTCGGCGAGAACAACGACACGCTCGGCGCGATCCTCATGAACGTCGACGTCGATGCGACGCCGACGCTGTTCGGCACCGACGGGTTCGACTCGATCACGGTCGCGCTCGACGCAGGCACCGATCAGGATGCGGTGATGCAGTCGATCGCGTCGACCCTCGCGGACGTCGAGGTGGTCGACAACGAGACCCTGCTCAACGAGCAGAGCGACGAGTTCAACAGCCAGATCGGCATCATCCAGAACGTGCTGCTCGGCTTCGCCGGCATCTCGCTGTTCGTGTCGATCTTCATCATCTACAACACGTTCGCGATCGTCCTGAGCCAGCGCACCCGCGAGCTCGCCCTGCTGCGCACCGTCGGGGCGGACCCCCTCCAGCTCCGCCGCTCGGTGCTCGGCGAGGCGCTCGTCATCGGGCTGCTGGCATCCGGGCTCGGGATCGTCGGCGGCCTCGGCGCGGCCCGCGGGCTCGAAGCGCTGTTCGGGTTGATCGGCGCCGACTTCCCCGAATCGCCCACCATCATCGCGACCCGCACGATCGTCGCCGCGCTCGCCGTGGGCGTCGGCGTCACGATGCTCGCCGCGTTCGGGCCGAGCCGGAAGGCTGCCAAGGTGCCGCCCATCGCAGCGCTCCGCGACGGCGCCCAGGCCAGCGAGACCAGCGGACGCACGCGTGTCGTGGCCGGTGGAGCGCTCCTGGCGGTCGGGGCGACGGCGGGCGCGTTCGGCCTCGTCGGCGCCGGCACGACCGCCGTCACGGTGACGCTGCTCGCCGGTGGCGCAGCCGTCATCTTCCTGGGCGTCTCGATGCTCAGCCCGCTGCTCGCCGGTCCGGTGACGCACGCCCTCGGCTGGCCCGCGCAGCGGCTCGGCGGGGTCGCCGGGCGGCTCGCCCAGCGCAACGCCGGCCGCAACCCGCGCCGCACGGCCACCACGGCCGCGGCGCTGATGATCGGCCTGTCGATGGTGACGATGGCGCTCGTCATCGGCGAGTCGGCGAAGTCGACCGTGTCGGCGACGCTCGAGAACTCGGTCGAGGCCGACTACCTGGTCACCGACACGGCGTCCGAGGCCGGTTTCCCCACCTCGCTCGCGCGCGACGTCGAGGCGACCGGTGTCTTCGACGCAGTGTCGGGGTACCGGGCCGAGGACGCGCTGATCGGCGGCGAGGTGGTCGAGGTCACGGCCGTGGAGTTCGACGCCGTGGCGTCCCTGTACGACATCGACGTCGTGACCGGCTCGTTCGACACCTCCGCCGCAGAGCACCCCGTGATGGTCGTCGCCGACACCGCCGCCGAACGCGGGCTGGCGATCGGCGACCGATTCGACGCCGAGTTCGCCGGCGACCAGGTGGTCACGCTGACGATGGCCGGCACGTTCGACGACCAGTCGATCGTCGACGACGACTACCTGGTCGACGTCGCCACGTTCGACGCCGTCGGCTCCAACGCAGCGGACGACATCATCGCCATGTCGATCGCCGAGGGCACCGACGCCGCCGCGGTCGATGCGGCGATCGCCCTCCTCGGCCAGACGTACCCGCAGGCGGCGATCGACACCGCCGGCGAGTTCAGCGATCGGATCGAGGCCGGCATCGACCAGATCCTGACGACGCTGAACGCGATGGTGGCGCTGGCCGTCGTGATCGCCCTGATCGGCATCGCCAACACGTTGGCGCTGTCGGTGTTCGAGCGCACGCGTGAGCTCGGCCTCAGCCGGGCGGTCGGCATGACCCGCCGCCAACTGCGCCGGACGATCCGGTTCGAGGCCGGCATCGTGGCGGCGTTCGGCGCCGTGCTGGGCGTCGTGATCGGCATCGGCTTCGGAACGGCCATCGTCACTGCACTGCCCTCGGCCTTCGCGTCGACCGTGGCGATCCCGTACGTGCAGATCGGCACGCTCGTGGCGATCGCCACGCTCGCCGGCCTGCTCGCCGCCTGGCTGCCCGCCCGGCGCGCCGGGAAGTTGAACGTGCTGGCAGCGATCAGCCACTGATCCCCGCTCCCTCCTCCCCCCGGACTGCCGGGCCGGGCTCGAGTCCGGCCCGGCAGTGGCGCGTTCGACGCCGGCCAAACGGCCGCTCGGCACGTCGTCGTGTGTCGGGCGCAGTACCTTCTTCGCCCATGAAGGGTGTGCTGGTTCCACCACGAGAGGACGACTTCACGGCCGATCCGGTCGAGCTGTTCTTCGATCTGGCCTTCGTGTTCGCCTTCTCGAGGCTCGTCTACCACCTCGTCCACCATCCCGACTGGGGCGGCGTCGGCGAGTTCGCCCTGCTGGTCGTCATGATCTGGCTGCCGTGGAGTCAGTTCACGTGGTCGGCGAACGCCGTGTCGGGCAACGCCCGGCCGGTGCGCGTCCTGTTCCTCCTCGGCACGGTCGCGACCGTGCCGATGGCGGCGTCGGTGACGACGGCCTTCGACGACGGCGGCGTCGCGTTCGCGGTCGGGTTGGCGATCATCCTCTCGCTCGGACTGTTCACGATGCTGGTCGGGCTCGACATGAACGGGGAGACCAGGCGGGCGATGATCCGCTACTCGACGACCAACTGGATCGGGATGGTGATCCTGCTGGTCGGTGCGTTCCTCGATCGAGAGCTGCGGATCGCGTTCTGGATCGCCTCGATGGTCGTCGTGCTGATCGGCACGATCCGGGCGTCCGACGGCGAGTGGATCGTCCGTCCGGGGCACTTCGCCGAGCGGCACGGTCTGATCCTCATCGTCGCCCTCGGTGAGGTGATCGTGGCGGTCGGGATCCCGGTCGTCGAGGCGCTGGAGGAGGGCGAGGGCCTCCCGAGCCGGACGCTGGTGGCGCTGATCGCGTCGGGGGCGTTCGCGTGCCTGCTCTGGTGGGCGTACTTCGACCGCGTCAACCCGGCACTCGAGCACCGCCACGAGGGCCACGACGAGCCGATGGCACGGGGACGGTTCGCCCGCGACGTCTACACGTACTCGCACCTGCCGATCGTCGCCGGCATCATCCTGGCGGCCGCCGCGCTCGAGGAGATCACGCTCCACCCGAAGGACGAGCTGCCGCTCGAGTTCCGGTGGATGCTGTTCGGTGGCATGGCGCTCTTCTACGGCGGCGTCGCCATCTCGGTCTTCCGTGCGTTCCGCATCGTCGCCCGCGAGCGGCTGTCGGGCGCGGCGGTGCTCGCGGTCATCATCGCCGTCAGCGGGTCGGTTGACGGCCTGACCCTGCTCGTGCTCGTCGACCTGCTGCTCGTGCTCGTGTTGATCGCGGAGCACATCCGGATCGAGGGTGTGCCGGGCCGCCAGCGCGAGGAGGTCGCCGTCTCGAGCTGAACCGCTCGCGACGATCGCGTCGGCCCGGCTCGGTCGTGACGGCCCACGGCCCGTCAGCCCGTCAGAAAGGGTCGAACGGCCCGATCCGGGGCGCTCGCACCGTCGGTAATCTCGAAGTCGTGCCTGGGGCGTCAGGTCTCCCGGCGGAGTCGCAACGAGGAGGCAATCGTGCTGAGCACATCTCGGCGTCCCCGGTCGCTCGCGGTGTTGACCAGTGGCGGTGACGCTGCCGGCATGAACGCCGCGGTCCGGGCCGTGGTGCGGACCGGACTCGACGCCGGCCTTGCCGTCTTCGCCGTCTACGAGGGGTTCCAGGGGCTCGTCGACGGCGGGCCGGCGATCCGGCGGGTGGGCAGCGGCGACGTCGGTGGGATCCTCCACCAGGGCGGCACCGTGCTCGGCACCGCGAGATGCGAGGACTTCAGGGCACGGGACGGCCGGAAGCAGGCGGCCCGCAACCTCGCCGAGCTGGGGGTCGATGCCCTCGTCGTCATCGGCGGCGACGGCAGCCTGACGGGCGCGAACATCTTCCGGGAGGAGTGGCCCGACCTGCTGGCGGAGCTGGTCGAGGCGGGCGAGATCGAGCAGGCGACCGCCGATGCACACCGCCGCCTGACGCTCGTCGGCATGGTCGGCTCGATCGACAACGACATGTTCGGCACCGACATGACGATCGGCGCCGAC
Source organism: Ilumatobacter sp. (assembly GCF_030065885.1). Classification (GTDB taxonomy): domain Bacteria; phylum Actinomycetota; class Acidimicrobiia; order Acidimicrobiales; family Ilumatobacteraceae; genus Ilumatobacter. Next base: position 48,263 of record NZ_JASJCS010000009.1, read on the forward strand.
ACCGCGCTGCACCGCATCACCGAGGCGATCGACGCGATCCACAGCACGGCGTCGAGCCACCAGCGCTCGTTCGTGATCGAGGTGATGGGCCGCAACTGCGGGTACCTGGCGCTGATGAGCGCGCTCGCATCCGGCGCCAACTTCGTCCTGATCCCCGAGAGCCCGCCCGACACCGACGAGTGGGAGGAATCGATGTGCCGGGCGCTCGAGGCCGGGCGTGAGATCGGGCGGCGCTCCAACATCGTGATCGTGGCCGAGGGCGCCCGCGACCTCCACGGCAACCCGATCACGGCGCAGCACGTCAAGGACGTGCTCGAGGAGCGGCTCGGCGAGGACACGCGGGTCACCAGCCTCGGTCACGTGCAGCGTGGTGGCGCGCCGAGCGCGTTCGACCGCTATCTCAGCACGGTGCTCGGGTACGCCGCCGTGCAGCAGCTGCTGACCGCACCGGACAACGAACCGCAGCTGATCGGTCTGCGCGGCCACCACATCATCAACTCGCCGCTGATGGACTGCGTGGCCAAGACGCATTCGGTCGCCGACATCATCGCCGCGCGCGAGTACGAGACTGCGATGGAGATGCGCGGCGGCAGCTTCCGCGACTCGTTCCGCATGATCCGCACGATGGTCCGCGCCCAGCCGCATGCCACGCCACCGGGGCAGCGGCGCCTCCGGCTCGCCGTGCTGCACGCCGGCGGCCCGGCACCCGGCATGAACACCGCGGTGCGGGTGGCGGCGCGCGTCGGCCTCGACCTCGGCCACACCGTCCTCGCCGTTCGCAACGGCTTCGAGGGCCTCGCCGACGGCGACCACGAAGAGCTCGACTGGATGAGCGTGACGGGCTGGGTGTCGCGCGGCGGGGCCGAGCTCGGCACGAGCCGGCACCTGCCCACCGACGACGACATCGACGCGATCACCAGCCGGATCGAAGAAGACCGCATCGACGGAATCCTGATGATCGGCGGGTGGGCCGGCTACGAGGCCGCCTCGCGCCTCCGGGCCGCCGTTGCCGACCACCCCAGCCTCAACATCCCGATCGTGTGCCTGCCGGCATCGATCAACAACGACCTCCCCGGTTCCGAGCTCAGCGTCGGCTCCGACACGGCGCTGAACAGCATCGTGCGCGACGTCGACAAGATCAAGCAGTCGGCCGTGGCGTCGCGGCGGTCGTTCGTGGTCGAGGTCATGGGCCACGACTGCGGCTACCTCGCATTGATGAGCGGGCTGGCGACCGGGGCCGAGCGGGTCTACCTCCCCGAGGAGGGCATCTCGCTGGCCGACCTCCAGACCGACGTCCACGCGCTGACCGACGGCTTCGCGCACGGCAAGCGCCTCGGCCTCGTGATCCGGAGCGAGCACGCCGACTCGGTGTACTCGACCGGCTTCATCAAGGCGCTGTTCGAACGCGAGGGCGGCGACCTGTTCGACGTGCGCGAGGCCATCCTCGGCCACGTGCAACAGGGCGGCGACCCGTCGCCGTTCGACCGGATCCAGGCGACGCGGCTCTCGGACGCGGCGATGCGCCACCTGATCGACCAGGGCTTGGAGGACGACTCCGAGAGTGCGTTCGTCGGCCTGCACCGCGGCAAGATCCGGTTCACGCCGCTCGCCGAGTTCCCCAAGCTGGTCGAGGCCGACGCACGCCGCCCGCGCGAGCAGCAGTGGCTCGACCTGCGGCCACTCGCCGCCGTGATGGCACGCCCGATCCCGGCGCCCGCCTGATCGCCGACCGATCGCCCGATCGCCGACCGCTCGCCTGTTCGCCTGCCGATCGCGGGCGGTGACTGCCGCCCGCCGAAGACGGGTCGAACGGCCCTCCCACCGCTCTGGCCTGGTCGTTTAGTCTGAGCCAGGACACCGCGGGCCCTCGGCAATCCGCCCCCGAGACTCCGGCCCGCCGGTCGCACAGGAGGAACCATGGCACTCGGCTACGACGGCACGCTCTACATCCTTGCGTTCGATCACCGCGGCAGCTTCCGCAAGATGCTCGGGATCACGGGAACGCCGACCGAGGACGAAGCCGCCTCGCTCCGCGACGCCAAACGGCTGATCTTCGAAGGCGCGCAACGGGCGGTCGCCGACGGCGCGCCCGCCGACAAGGTCGGCGTGCTCGTCGACGAGGAGATGGGCGCCGACGTCGCCCGCGACGCCAAGGCGGCCGGGCTCAAGCTGGCGATGCCGTGCGAAGCCTCGGGACAGAAGGTGTTCGACTTCGAGTACGGCGAGGAGTTCGGCGCCCACATCGAGGCGTTCGACCCCGACTTCTCGAAGGTGCTCGTCCGCTGGAACCCCGACGACGACGCCACCGACAAGGGCGTCCAGGGCGAGCGGCTCGCGCGCCTCGGCGAGTGGCTGCACGCCAACGACCGCAAGTTCCTGTTCGAGCTGCTGGTGCCGGCGTCCGACCGCCAGATGACGCTGGTCGGCGGCGACGCCGCCGCCTACGACACCGAGGTCCGGCCGTACGTCACGCTCGAGGCGATCGACGAGATCCAGGCCGCCGGCATCGAGGCCGACATCTGGAAGATCGAGGGCCTCGACCGGGCGGCGAGCTGCGAGCTGCTCAGCGGTCTCGCCCGGCGAGACGGCCGCGACGGGGTCGTCGCTGTCGTGCTCGGACGAGGCGCCGACGACGCAGCGGTCGACCACTGGCTGCGCGAGGGCGCCGGCGTCGAGGGCTACGCAGGCTTCGCGATCGGCCGCTCGATCTTCCGCGCCGCGATCGAGGGCATCCGTGACGGGACGATGGAACGCGACGCCGCGATCGCCGACGTGGCGGCCAACTATCGTCGGTTCATCGACGTCTACGAAGGGGCGGTCTGATCGATGCGAATCGGAGTGCTGACAGGGGGCGGTGACGTCCCGGGCCTGAACGCCTGCATCAAGGCGGTCGTCAACCGCGCTGCCGACCTCGGCCACGAGGTGGTCGGTATCCGCAAGGGCTGGGGCGGGTTGCTCTACACCCAACCCGACGACCGGCACTCCGTCGCCGAGCACATGGTGCCGCTCGACCGTGCGCGGGTCCGTACGGTCGACCGCTCGGGCGGCACGTTCCTCCACACGTCGCGGACCAACCCCGGCAAGGTGCGCACGTCGGAGGTACCGCACTTCCTGATGGGCGAGATCGAGGGCGACGGCCCGCACGATCTCACTGCGCACGCGCTGCGCGTCATCGAGAGCCAGGGCATCGACGTGCTGATCCCGATCGGCGGCGACGACACGCTCTCGTACGCGCTGCGCATGCACGAAGAGGGCGTCCCGGTCGTCGCCATCCCGAAGACCATGGACAACGACGTACACGGCACCGACTACTGCATCGGCTTCTCCACCGCCGTGACGCGCGGCGTCGAGTTCATCCACAACCTGCGGACCAGCACCGGCTCGCACGAGCGGATCGCCGTCGTCGAGCTGTTCGGTCGGTACAGCGGTGAGACGTCGTTGATCACGGCGTACCTCGCCGGGGTCGACCGGGCACTGATCTCCGAGGTGCCGTTCGACGTCGACAGGCTGGCCCAGATGGTCATCGACGATCAGAAGTCGAACCCGTCGAACTACGCGATGGTCACGGTCAGCGAGGGCGCCACGATGACCGGCGGCGAGATGGCGCTGAGCGGCGAGGCCGACGCGTACGGCCACCGCAAGCTCGGCGGCATCGGTGCCGAGCTCGGCGAAGCCCTCAAGCAGCTGACCGGGCAGGGCATCATCTACCAGCAGGTGGCGTACCTGATGCGGTCGGGCCGCCCCGACTCGCTCGACCTGATGGTCGCGACGAACTACGCCGTGATGGCCGCCGACCTCGCACTCGACGGCTCCTCGGGCCGCATGGTGGCGCTGCGCAGCGGTACGTACAGCAACGTGCCGATCAGCGTGACCAAGGAAGGCGTCAAGCGGGTCGACATCGACGAGCTCTACGACGCCGACCAGTACCAGCCACGCGTGCGCCACGTCGGCGGCAAGCCGATGTTCCTCTACTGACGCCGGCTCGGTGACGCCCCGCGACGCGGTTCGGAGTCTGCGTCGCGGCCTCGGGTGCCGAGCTTGCTGCCCGAACGGACACGATGCGTCCGGTCTCGTTGTCACGCCCGGGACATGGTGTCAGGCTCGTGGTGGGTGATGCCGATGCATGAGCACGTGCCGGCGAGGCCGGCTGATGGTTCTCCACTCCAGCGGCTCGACCAGACCGCTGCGCCGCCATCCAACGTCGGCGCTGCGCTCCTCGCCCTCCAACGTTCGGCCGGCAACGCCGCGGTGGCGCGACTGGTCTCGCACGGGCAGCACCGCGCCCAGCGCCTCATGTCCGACCCACTGGAGTTGGAGGCCGCCGACGATCTCACCGCGAGCTTCGACCCGGACACGAACGAGGTGCGATTCGGTGGCCGCGACGCACCCGACTACTGCCGCGCGCAGCTGGGCTTCGTCCCGACCGGGAGCACCGTCGCCGTGTCGCGGCTGCCGCCCGACGTGGTGAGCGTGGTCGCGGCTGCGTTCCCCGACATGGCGAACCTGGGCGACGCACCCACGGCCCTCGGTGCGGGCGTGTACGCGATCGTCGACGCGTCGACCGGCGTGGTGCGCTACTCCGGCCCAGGTGCGCCGGGCTACCTCATCGAAGGGATCGGTTTCGTTCCCTCGCAGTTGGTCATGCAGATCGCCGACCTCCCGGATGCCCTGCGCGACGATCTTCGCGGTACCCCTGGCTTCGGCCTCGAGGGCGAGGCCGACGCGGGATCCGAGCGAGAAGTTGCGTCGACCGGGGACCCCGACCTCGACCGGCTGCGTGCGGCGCGACGCCAGCTGCAGAACGCTTCAATCGACTGGCGACGGCGGTCGGAGACGCTCTGGAACGAAGGGAGTGCCGCCGCAGCACGGCTGGTCGATGCGTGCCTCGACGTGATCGGCCAGCTGCGCGTGCTCGCCACCACCGAGATCGGCACTGAGCTCGAGGAGTTCTCGGGAAGCCTCAGGCGGAACGTCGGCTGGGCCGCCGCGAGCACGGCTGTGGGTGCGATGCCGCCCCCTGGGTTCGGCATCGTTGCCGGTTTCGGCGTCAGTCTCCTGGGGGCTGAGCTCGGGCGCGATGAGCTCAGTTCACAGGTCAGAGCTGCACGCGAATCGGTCGGACGACTGGTCGAGCGCTCCGGTCGCGGAGACGCGTCGGTCATACATCGGTACTTCGATGCCCACGCCACCGTCCTGGACGACGTCCACTGCGGCGTCGCCGAGATCCACGGTAGTTTCGCCGGCCGACCGGGCACGTTGCCCGGCGAACAGACGATGTCCATCTTCGCGAGCCAACTTGCGGGAGCGAACAGGACCGAGGAGGACTTCTCGAGGGAGAACCCGCCCGAGGAGAGCAGAGCGGCAGTCGCCGAGACCGAGGAGGCGCTGGGCCCGGCGCAGTTGTACACGATACGTCGCCAGCGACTCGCCGACGTCGTGGCCGGACTCGATGAGCGGGTCGCGGCGGTGAGGGCCGCCTCCGACCGGGTCGTCGCCGGGGTGCGGGCCGAGTTCCTTCGATGGGGCATGGGCCACGGGTTCGGCGCCATTCTCCTCGAGGGGACAGCGTCGTGGTCCGGCCGTCCGCGAGTCTCCGTCTGGGTCACGACGCAGCTCCGGCCGACACGGTTCCACCGACAAAGCCAGGCCTGGCTCGACAGGATCGGTGCAATGACGTGGGACGAGATGCGCGAGTTGCGCATTCCCGTCTACGTGTCGGTCAACTACCCGAACGGGCCGGCGTTCTCGGTGCGACAGAGTCGGAACGGTGGTCGTGAGGTGGCGATCTCGCCTGCGAATCCCACGTGGCTGGTCCCGGACGTCCTCAGGAGCGCGCTCGCCGACGCCCCGCTCGTCGGCAGGTACACGATCCGTCCACCATCCGAGGAAGCAGAAACGTCCAGCTCGCAGGCGGGTGAGGAGCCGATGTCCGTACTCCCGACGAGCGAATCGGGGCAAACAACGTTTCCCGAGCAGGAGTTCGCCTGGTGACCGGGTCAGCCCACGCCCCTGATGCTCAGGGTTCGTGGTGACCGCGTTCGTCACCGGAGCCGGCGGGGCGCTGGGTGGCGCGATCGCGGAGCGGCTCGGCGCCGACGGTCTGGCGGTGGCCGTGGTGGACATCGATGGACCCTCCGCCGAGGCGACCGCAGGGCCCATCCTCGAGGCGGGAGGGCGGGCAACGGCGATCGCGTGCGATCTGCGCGACGCCGCAGCGATCGAGCGGGCGTTCGCCGCTGCCGAGCAACGGTTGGGTCCAGTGACGGCGTTGGTCAACAACGCGGCGGTGTTCCCGTCGGGGCCCTTCACCGAGGTGACCCTCGAGACCCTCGACGACACGCTGGCCGTCAACCAGCGGGCGTACTTCCTGACTGCACAGATGGCCGCTCGCTCGATGATCAATTCGGGCGGCGGCGTGATCGTCAACGTCGCCTCCATCGTGTGGCACGGCCGGTGGGAGAACATGGCCCCGTACGTGACGTCGAAGGGCGGCGTCGTCGCGTTGACCCGTGCGCTCGCCCGCGAGCTGGGTCCGCACGACATCCGCGTGAACGCCGTCGCGCCCGGTGCGTTCCCGACGGCTGCCGAGGCCGCCCAGCACCCCGATCTGGAGGCCTACGAACGCGAGATCCTGAACGCCCAGGCGATCAAGCGGCGCGGGCGCGTCGATGACGTGGCGTCGCTCGTGTCGTTCCTGTGCGGCGACGAATCGTCGTTCATCACCGGCCAGACGATCAACGTCGACGGCGGCTGGGTCATGACGTGACGCTCGACGTCGCCTGATCAGCCGTCGTCGGAGGGCATCTCGGCACCCACATCCGGCTCGCCGCACATGCCGGGCCGTGGCTCGGTGCGGCCGCCGCACGTCTCGGCGAACGCCCGGTACTCCGAATCGGGCGGCGAATCGTGGAACAGCTCGTCACAGGCAACGCCGCCCTCGCCCGCGCAGCGGTCCCAGAGCTCGTCGAGATGGGACCGTTCCCCGTTGTCGACGGGGCCCGGCACCGGACTCGGATCGTCTCGCCAGGGGCCGAGGTAGTAGCCGGCGACCCCGCCGCCGATCAGCACGAGCACGAGGAGGCCCACGCCGACGAGCCGACCGCCACCACGCTGCTCGACGTGGGCTCGACGTCGCGGCTCTTCGGAGATGGCGCGCATCAGCGTGTCCATGTCCCGGTGGAAGTGCTCTTCGCCGCGAACGACGATCGCCTGGCGCCGGGTCAGGTCCTGGAGGTCGCCCGGCAGTTCCGACGCCGCCGGCATGGCCGCACCGCCGATGAGAACCGGTAGCACCTTCGTCCTCGGATGGTTCGCGAGTGCAGCCGCCACCTCGCGCCGCAGCTCGTCGGACGGATCGTCGAGTCGAGGCCGCCCCGTGGTGGGGTCGGCTGCCGTGCGCCACGACGGCCCGATGACCACCAGCAGGGTGTCGGTCGCGCGCATCGCTTCGTCGACGGCGTCGACCCACCTCGTGCCCGGCGCGATCTTCTCGACGTCCTTGAACACCCGCTTGGCGCCGTAGCGGTCGGCCAGCACGTCGTAGATGCGGCCGGCGGCGTACTCGCTGTCGGTGCGCCGATAGCTGATGAAGATCACACCCACGATGCGTCCTCCATTCACGAGGCGACGAGGACCCTCACCTCCCCTTCAGCGTCGCGCCGCCCACAGAGGAGGCCTAGAGACGAAGGGCCTACGGCCCCGCCGGACCCCTGCAGCCCCGTCACCTGGTCGGCGCCTGACCAGCACCCTCCCGGCCGGGCAACGTCCGAAGTGCGGGCACGGCCACCAGGCGCATGGCTCGACTCCACGGGCTCGACGACCTGTCGCTGCGAACGGCTACGGCACCCTGAGCTCGCGCAGCGGATCGCCGCCCACCGCCAACAGGGCCGGGACGAGACCGCCGACCGCTGCACCGCAGAGCAGCATCGCCGTGGCGCCCGCGACGTACTGCCCGTCCGGGACGGCTGCGTCCTGAGCGATCGCCAAGCCGACCGACGCGGCGACGGCGATCAAGATCGAGATCGTCATCGCGATGCACGCCTGTGCCGTGACGAGCCCCCCGACGTACAGCCCGCTCGCCCCCAGGGCTCGACGCCTGCCGTAGTCGCGTCGGCGCTGCACCACGACTGCGCTGAACAGGAGCACGACGAGACCCGTGATGCCGCCTGCAGTCAGCAGCGACAACCTCGCTGCCGACCTCGCGGCCTCGTTGGCGACGTCGACCGAGAGTTCGATCTGTTCGATGCGGGATTCGACACTGAGCTTGGCTCGATCCTCGATGCTGAAGAACCCGAGCGCGGTCTCGAGCGCCCAACTCACGTCGGTGGGCTCCTCGACCACGATGACCAGCTCCTTGAACTCGAGATCGTCCTGGGCGCTCGGACACGCCGGTTGGAGCACCGACTGATCGAGGAACGAGAGCGATTCCGGCACGGGTCGGGCTCCGGCGATGGAGATCGGCACACCTTGGGCTCTCAGCTGCCCGACGCCGTCAGCCAGTCCGAGGCGACGGGCGCCGGCCACCGATGCGAGCGCAGCATCGCAGTGATACGTCCCGCTCCCGAAGACCGCGGACAGATCGCTCACCCTCCACAGAACTGCGGACCGAGACCGACCGAGACGCTCGTGGGTCGCGTCGACGGGCTGGCTCAAGGCGAACGACGCGTGCACGTCGGCGAAGCTGGCCATGGCGCGGGGAAGCTGCGGTGCGATCGAGACCTCGGATTGATGGGCCTTGATGCGCAGCAGCGTCGCGGTCGGTGATGCGAGCACCTCGTCGAGCCGATCGCGTGATTCGGAGGATTCCCGGTCGAGCGAGAACATGAACGTCGTCAGGCCGGCGAGCACCAGCACGATCAAGAGCGTCCGGAGCCGCTGGGCGATCAGGTCCACCACCGCTTCGCCCGCGAGCCTCACCGGTTTCACAACCGGACCTCACGGTCGACGTTCGCGACGACGTTCGGATCGTGAGTCGCGAAGACCACGCACGCGTTGGCTGCTCGTGCGTAGCTCCGGAGGGCGTCGATCACCAGTCGGCCTGACTCGAGGTCGAGGTTCCCGGTGGGCTCGTCAGCGAGCACGATGCGTGGACCACCGACCAGGGCTCGCGCCACTGCGACGCGTTGCGCTTGTCCACCCGACATCTGGCCGGGCCTGACGTTCGCGAGATGCCCGACGCCGAGCGAGGCCAGGAGATCGCGAGCCGTCTGCCGCAGCTGGCGACGACTGCGCCGTCGGTACAACCCGACCTCGGTCACGCTGGTGATCACTCGGCGAGAGGGATCGAGCAGCGCGTCCTGGAACACGAAGCCGCAGTGCGCGGCGCGGATGGCGGCACGGTGCCGTTCCGATGCTGACGCGATGTCGACGCCGCCGATCCAGATCGAGCCGCCGCGCGGCCGCAGCAGACCTCCGATCGCATAGAGCAGCGACGACTTCCCGCGTCCCGACGGACCGGTGACGGCGACCAGTTCAGTCGGCTCGAGGTCGAGGTCGAAGTCGACGAGCACGTCCGGGTTGCGTCGGTACCCGACGTGGAGGTGCCGGATCTGGGCGATCGTCGTCACGGCGTGGGCACCCGGACCGTCTCGCCGGCGTCGATCCCATCGACGAGAGCGAGACCGTCCGCCGAAGCCCGCACGGTGACGGCTCGTCGCGATCCGTCGGCCATCACGACGTGGGTGTCGCCCTGTGCGTCCGCGCCCAATGCGAGTTCGGGGACCGCGGGCCCCGTCACCTCAGGGAGCAGCACGATCTCGGCCGGTTCCGTCCGGACGACATCGGTGACGATGCATGTGCGAGTCGTCCCGCACGAGAAGGGGGACGCATCGACCTCGATCGTCAACCCGCCGTCGGGTTGCGTACGTGGCCCGCTCGTGACCGACGACCGGATGCCGTCACCGATGACCACTTCGTCGCCGACCTCGACTTCGCTCGCTGCAGCAGGGAGGAGCGGTATCGCGATCCTCGGAGTGTCTCGAATCGTCGAAACAGCCGGTTGCGGCAGGACGGCACCGAGGCGCAAATCGTCGGACGGCTGAACGCGCGTCGGCAGCGGCTCGACAAAGACAATCCAGCCAAGTGGGAGATCGGCAATCTTGCCGATTCCCCTGACGGCGTTCCAGTCCCGCACCGCCCGTTCCGTCTCGCGGCCGTACTCTCCGTCGACCGTCAGGTCGAAGCCGATGCTCGCCAAGTACCGCTGCAGTTGTGCGACATCGTCGCCGGCGACTCCCCGGCGAAGATCGCGGAAGGCCGGCGTGGCACCGGCGATCACCACGACCGGGACCCCGTCGACGTGGAGCAGTATGTCCCCGTCGTCGATGACGCCGTCATCGACGGGCATCTTGGTCACACGCCCGTCGATGGGGACGTCGATGTCCGATTCGGTCGGCCACTCGATGGTCGCGATGCCCGAGATCGTCCGGCCGAGGGTCGCCTCCTCGACGACGAAGACCGAGTAGTCGATGCGGTCATCGACGGCGGCAGTCGGTGGTCTCGACGTGTCGACCCCCCAGAAGAACCCGGCCACCAGCGCAGCGACCACGATGACGACGAGTAGCGACGTGCCGGTGAATCTCAGCGTTCGCATTGGGCGAAGAGTGCGTCGAGTTCACTCGGAGATGCAGGCAATATGGCCGAGTTGTCGGGGAATCGGCCCTGAACGAAATCCTCGAAGGACGGGGTGACGATGTCGTACCCTTGGGCTCGAATGCAGTCATCGACCGCGACGAACATCCGATAGTCCTCTTCTGGAGTCACCCCGGACGGCCGGTCGAAGCCGGTCTCCGACAGACACTCGGCGAATCTGACGTCGTAGGCCGCTCGCAGCTCCGCCTGTTGATCGGGTGAGAGGCCATCTGGGCCGTACTCGACACCGATACCTCCATCGGGGAGCAGGTCGACGGCGTACCCATGCGACTCCAGACACGGCTTCATCAGGGCCGCGTACAGTTCTTCGCTCGGCGCCGTCAGTTCCGCGGCCCCGTCGTCTCCGGCGACGCCATCGTCACTCCCGCATCCCAGCATCAGGGCCATTGTGGCGAGAGAGACGATGGCTGCTCGCACGTGATTCAGGCTAGCACCCGGTGTTGAGCGAGACGAGCTGACCGCTGGTCGAGTACCCGTAGTAGTCGAACGGCGTATTACGAGAGCTCGTGCGCGTCGTCGTGCTGCTGTTCCACCATGACGTGCTGTAGTTGGTCCACGCGTGCGCGACGGCCCCGGAGGTCGTCCGAGTGGACAAGTAGACCCGGTAGCTGGCGCAGTACCCCACCGATCCTCCGCCGGACGCGTGTGCATCCACAACCGATGGCACGGCAGCCCCCACGGAGGCCGCGACCAGTGCCGTGGCAAGAATCTTCCTCAACTTCATCGGTGATCCTCCGTTCATCTCCTGGATGTTGTCGGCCCGCTTCTGCTCATCATCCGCAATCATTTCGACCAAGTCAATTAATTGATCACGGCTTGTTCTCGCGGGCGATATATTTTTTCAGATACCGCCATCTCGTCAGGCGAACGCCGCTGCCGCCACCAGAACAGGAGTCGACCCACGCTCGTGGCCGGGCGCCCTGCCGCTCGACATTCTGCGGTTCGGATCGCTTCGATATTGCAGCCGCGATATCGAACCCGGCTTCGACGCTCGGGCCGGCACGACCTCGCCGTTCGATCACGACACTCGTCCGCCGCGGGTGTGGTCCCACCTCGCAGGACGCGCGCGGGCCACACGTGCGCATCTGCGTCGTCCCAGACCCGAGGGCCGGGTCGTCACGCTGGCAGCGGCGCACGCCACGTCATATGGTGGAAGTGGGCACGAGAGTGTGCCCACGACGAAAGGGGTCGGCCGTGGTCATGATGACAGCGCCGGTGCAGGCACTCCTCGGGTCCGATGCGGTCGCGCACGTGTGGACCAGGAACCCGGACGGCTCGCCGCAGGTCTCCGTGGTGTGGTTCATCGCACACGGCGACGAGATCCTGTTCGGGACCGACGCCAACAGCCAGAAGGCGAGGAACCTCGCCCGCGACCCGCACATCGTGCTCTCGGTCGAGGACACCGAACGCAACGAACGCGGGTTCCAGCAGCACATGATCATCCGCGGCACGGCGGCCATCGAACCCGGTCCGGCGCCGCAGCTGATGGACGACATGGCCATGAAGTACCTCGGGCTGAGCCGGCACCCGCTCGCACTCCGCGACTCCCCGACGGCCGTCGTCGTGCGGGTCACGGTCGACCGCGTCAGCGGTGAGGGCCCGTGGGTCGAGACGGCCGGCGCCGGCCACCAGGTCTGAATCCGGTCCGAGCCGTCCGGTTCCGAGCGTCGACGCTCCCATCCCCGCTGCCTCGCTCCGACCTGAGGGTCATCGGGGAGAATGGCGCATGGCCTACGACACCATCCGCTGCGAGCGACGTGACGACGTGCTCGTGATCACGCTCGACCGACCCGATCGTCTGAACGCCTGGACTCCGCACATGTCCGAGGAGCAGGCCGATGCCATCGAGGCCGCCAACACCGACCCGGCGGTCGGGGCGATCGTCATGACCGGCGCCGGCCGCGGCTTCTGCGCCGGGGCGGACATGGAGGAGACGTTCCAGACCCGGATCGACGGCACCGACCCGGGCGCCGACACCGCCGGCGGGAGCGGGGGGATGCCGGCTGCGATCGACTGGGTCGGGCTCGTGCGCACGAGCAAGCCGATGGTGGCCGCGGTCAACGGCGCGGCGGTCGGCATCGGCCTGACGATGATCCTGCCGTTCGACTACATCGTCGCGTCCGACCGGGCGAAGCTGGGAATGCTGTTCGTCAAGGTCGGACTCGTTCCCGAGCTGGCGAGCACCCACTTCCTCGTGCAGCGGATGGGGTTCGGTCGTGCCAGCGAGTTGTGCCTGTCGGGTCGCGTGATCGGTGCCGACGAGGCGGTCGCGAGCGCCCTCGTCGACCGTGTGGTCGACCACGACGTCGTCGTCGACGAGGCGGTCGGGGTCGCACAGGCGATGGCGGCGAACCCCGACCCCCAGTTGCGCATGATCAAGCAGCTCCTCACCGAGAACGCCACGGCGACCGATCTCACGGCGGTGCAGGAACGCGAGTCGGAGCTGCTCCGCGAGTGCTGGCGCACCCCCGAGCACGCCGAGGCGGTGCGCGCGTTCATCGAGAAGCGCCCGCCGTCGTTCGAGCGGCGCTGACCGACACGGCGCGAGCCGTCGACCGGCAGACCCCTCGAGCGTCGCTGCTGGCTGACGGCAGCGCTCCGCCGTGACCGGTCGGCACGCCCGCTCGATCAGATTCGCACGTACTCGAAGTCGACCGGCTGCTGGTGGATGCCGGTCGAGGGCGCAGCCACCCACCCGGCCATCTTCCCGGGTTCGGTGACGCCGACCATCAACGACTCCACGTGCTCGCGATCGGCATCGGTCGGCAACCAGCCGTCGACGCTCGCGGCCCACTCCTCGTCGCTGATCACGCGACCATCAGGGCCGACCCGGTGGTCGCGGAACTCGCCGACGGCGCGGTTGAACCCGGAGTGCGGGAGCCGCAGCTCGACGCCGACGTCGGCGAGCGCGCGGTTCCACCGGTCGACGCCCTTCTGGCAGTCCTCGACGTAGTCCTCGCGCAGCGTCTCGTTGAGCGCTGCGAGCTGGGTCGCCTCGCGCTCACCGATCCGTCCATCGTCGTCGACCGTCGGCACCGTCCGCGTCAGGCCGTGCAGCTGGTGGTCGTCGTCGCGCGCCTCCTCCTTGAACCGGCCCTTCAGACCGGCCGCGAAGTAGTTCGCCGCATTGGTCGACGTCTCGGCACCGAACAGGTCGAGCGACACCGAGAAGTGGAAGTTCATGTACTTCTGGATCGTCGCGAGGTCGATGCCGCCGAACCGGCTCACCTCGTCGGTGTCGTGCTCCTTCATCAGCTCGACGGTGCGCTCGACGACCCGACCGACACCGGTGGCGCCGACGAACATGTGGTGGGCCTCCTCCTTCAGCATGAAGTCGCACGTGCGCGACAGCGGGTCGAAGCCGGACTCGCGGAGCGAGGCGAGCTGGTACTTGCCGTCCCGATCGGTGAAGTACGTGAACATGAAGAACGACAGCCAGTCGGGTGTCTGCTCGTTGAACGCGCCGAGGATCCGCGGGTTGTCGAGATCGCCCGAATGCCGCTCGAGCATCAGCTCGGCCTCGTCGCGACCGTCGCGCCCGAAGTAGCGGTGCAGGAGGTACACCATCGCCCAGAGGTGACGCCCCTCCTCGACGTTGACCTGGAACAGGTTGCGCATGTCGTACAGCGACGGCGCGGTCAGGCACAGGTGCCGCTGCTGCTCGACCGAGGCCGGCTCGGTGTCGCCCTGCACCACGAGGAGGCGGCGCAGGTCGGCCCGGTACTCCCCCGGCACCTCCTGCCAGACGGCGTCACCCTTGTGGTCGCCGAACGCGATCGTCCGGTCGGGCTCGGGCTCCGCGAGGAAGACCCCCCACCGGTAGTCGGGCATCTCGACGTGGTCGAAGTTGGCCCAGCCCTCGCGCCCGACCGACACGGCCGTGCGGAGGTACACAGGGTTCTCCTGGAACGCGACCGGACCCAGATCGCGCCACCACTGCAGGAACTTCGGCTGCCAGTTCTCGAGCGCGCGTCGCAGCCGGCGGTCGTCGGCCAAGCCGACGTTGTTGGGGATCGTGGCGTCGATGTCGACGAGGGTCATCTCAGACTCGTTTCATGTCGAAGTCGGCTCGCGAACCGGTGCCGTACCGGCGCAGCGCGCCGTCGGGACCGACTGCGTTCGGTCGCTGGAACACCCAGTTCTGCCACGCAGTGAGGCGGGCGAAGATCTTGGTCTCGACCGTCTCGGGCCCGACGAACCGGAGGTTCGCCTCCATCGCTGTCAGCGCGTCGGGCGAGAAGCTCGCCCGCTCGGCGAGCATGACCGGCACCTCGTCGTCCCAGTCGATGTCGTCCATCGCGAACGTGACGAGCCCTGCGCGGGCGGCGTCGTCGGCCGTCAGGTCCTTGCCGATCAGCTCGCGGGCGGCTGCGTACTCGTCGTCGCGCTGCCAGAACCTCGTGGCGAGACGGGAGAGACCGTTCGACATGCGGTACCAACCGACGTTGGCGTCGGTGAGCAGCAGCGACGGCGCCGGCAGGTCGGAACCCTCGCGCTCGCCGTCGAGCATGACGGAGCGGTCAGCCGCGATGGCCAGCTCGGCCAGCGTGCCGGCGAAGCAGCTTCCCTCATCGATGAGCGCGACGACCGAGCGGGCCGAGAGGTCGAGCCGCTTCAGCGTTCTCGCCCACAGGAGCTGTGTCTCGCGAACCAGCCAGTGCTCGGGCTCGCGCTCGATGACCGCCTCGGCTGCGACCACCGCATCACTCGACCCGGCGGTGCGGATCGTCCAGCAGCCGATCGCTGGCTCGTTGAACCGGAGATGCAGCATGGCGTGGTCGAGCTCGAGCGTGGCTCCGATCAGCCAGCAGTCGGCGCCCTCGTCGACGAGCTGCCCGGCGGTCGCAGGCTGCGGCCCGACGGGTCCGCGCACCACGAACTCGGCGAGGCCGGCGTCGCGATCGACGGTCACGTCGAGGTGGCGCGCCGACAGCGAGCCCTCGTCCACCGACGTGGTCGCCCCGAGCGGCGGCAGGTCGATCCCGATGCCGTCGTCGGGGCGGTCGGACGCAGCGACGCACAAGGCAGCGCGCTCGGCGACGAGTTGGTCGAAGCCACTCTTCGGCGCGATCGCGTCGACCAGGCGCCAGTCGAGCGCCTGCTGCCCGCGCAGTCCCTCGCTGCGCGTTGCGAACACGTCGGCGAGATCACGCCGCACGTGGCGCTTGTCGACCACCCGGGTGAGCCCGCCGGTGCCGGGCAGCACGGCGAGCAGTGGCACCTCGGGCAGCGACACCGTCGAGGCCCGGTCGTCGACGAGCAGGATCTCGTTGCAGGCGAGTGCCAGCTCGTACCCGCCACCTGCCGCCGTGCCGTTGACCGCCGCGATCCAGCGCTGACCCGAGTGCGCGCCGGCCTCCTCGATCTCGTTGCGGGTCTCGTTCGTGAACTTGCAGAAGTTGACCTTGTGGCCGTGCGACGAGCCGGCGAGCATCTGGATGTTCGCGCCGGAGCAGAAGATCTTGTCGAGCCCACCGGTGAGGACGACCGCCTTCACGCCGGGGTGCTCGAACCGCAGGCGCTGCACGATGTCGTGCAGCTCGATGTCGACGCCGAGGTCGTACGAGTTGAGCTTCAGCTCGTAGTCGTCGCGCAGGCCACCATCGGCGTCGACCGTCATCGTGACCGTGGCGACCGGGCCGACGACGTCGACCCGCCAGTGCCGGTAGGACGCCGGCTCGACACCGAACTCGACGGCGGGCTCGACGGCTGGCTCGGCCATGCTTCACCCCTCCCGATCGATCGGACAACGCGCGCGGCCCTGCATCACGTCGATCATGCCGCATCAGGTTCCGCCGAGGCACGTCGAGCGACGCAGGGCACATCACCGGCGAATCCCGACCATCCGGGTCGACATCTCGGAGTCGGCTCGTTATGCTGCGCCCCCAGCTCGGCACGTCGACCGACACCAGACCGAGACACGACCGCGACACCGCACCACCTCCCAGGGGCCACGATGACCGACACCATCGCCCAGTCGAGCGATCTGATCCGGCCCTCGTGGTGGACGGGTTCGCCCGCGGTGCCGGCCGACTCCTACGTCGTCGACGCCGCCGAGTTCCTCGGCAGCGACGGCCGCGTCGCCGTCACCGACGCGCTGGCCGAGCGGATGCGCTCGACGTTCCGAGATGTCGGTCTCGTGCACGTGGTCAACACCGGCCTCACCGAGCACAGCGACATGCGGGCGATCGCCAAGCTCGTCGTCGACGCCGAGATGGCATACCGCGCCGGCGCCAACCCTCGCGGTGTCCTCGAACCGAACGTGTACGAGATCGGGGCGCCGCTCGAGGCATGGCTGCACTACCACCACGAGATGGCGTACGTCGGCACGTCGACGAAGATGGTCGCCTTCCTCTGCAAGCGCGAGCTGCCAGGTCGCGGCGCGACGTTCGTCTCCGACAACCTGCAGGCGACCGATGCGCTCATGGCCACCGAGTTCGGCCGGAAGCTGGCGCGGCTCGGCGTCTGCTACCGACGCGACCTCACCGACCGCGAGGCCTTCGTCGGTCGTGAACCGATCGGCGTCTACAACCACTGGCAGCACTCGTTGGCGACCGACGACCCGGCCGAAGCCGAGGCACGCGCGCAGGAACGGGGCCTCCAGACCTCGTGGGGCCCCGATCGCGTCCTGCAGACCCGCTACTACGTCTCGGCGTTCGAGCACTTCCCGCAGCTCGATCGCAACGTGCTGTACAGCAGCGTCGCCGACCACGCGATGTGGTTCGACGCATGGCCGTTGGTCGAGCAGCTGCCACCCGAGCAGCGTCCCCTGTGGATGACGTTCGGAGACGACAGCGACTTCACCCGCGAGGAGCTCGAGCTGTTCGTCGACGTGTACGACAGGTTCGGCACGCCGATCGACTGGCGAGTGGGCGACGTCGCCGTGATCTGCAACTACCGCTTCGCGCACGGCCGGCCGTCGATCCGCCTCGCCGCCGGCGAGGAGCGCGAGCTCGGCGTGTTGCTCGGCGAGCCGTTCCAGCGCGTCGGCGACGTCGCCGATCGTTGGTGATCCGCTGCAGCGCCGCCGAGGTCAGGTGGTCGCCGCCAGTGCGCCGATGTTGATCGTCGCCGATCGGACGCCGCCGATGACGACCGTGATCTCGTCGGGCTGATCGGCGGTGGTGCACGCCGGATCGACCTCGTCGCGGCCGAACTTGAAGACGTAGCGAGCCCCGCTCGAGAACTCACACGTGAACGTCTCGGGATGAGGTGAGAAGCCGTCGATCGTGAACGCGACGGTCACGCACTCGGGTCCGTACCGGCACGGTGTCCGGCGAGGGGTGACGGTGATCGACTCGCCGTCGGGCGACGTGACTGTCATCGCCTCGAGCACGGACAGGACGGTCGTCGTCGTCGTCGCCGTCGGTTCGGCAACGGTCGTCGTCGTCGCCTCGACCGTGGTGGTGGTCGTCGTCGCCTCATCGACGGTCGTGGTCGGAGCGATCGTGGTCGTCGCCGCCTCGATCGTCGTGGTCGGAGCGATCGTGGTCGTCGCCGCCTCAGCGACGGTCGTGGTCGGAGCGATCGTGGTCGTCGCGTCGCCGCTGCCGGCATCGGCGACCGTCGTCGCCGTGGCGGCCTCGGTCGTCGACGGGTCGGTGGCGGCGACCTCGTCGGTCGTCGACGCGGCGTCATCGGTGTCATCGGTGCCGGCGGAGCCGCCCGCGACGGTCGTGGTCGGGAGCTCGACGCGGAACGGTTCGTCGGCGACGGACTCGGGCGGCACGGTCGGGTCGGCCACGTCGTCGTCGCCGCCGCCCGACAGCAGGACCGGGGCCGAGCCGATCAACCCGACGACGGCGATCGCACCCCAGGCCCAGACGGGAAGGATCGACAGCTTGCGGTTCCACCACTTGGGTGGCGTGTCGGCCGGGGCGGGTGCGGGAACGCCCTGGCCGTCTTCTGGAGGAGGCAGTGGCGCCCCGTCGTGGTCGGTCACGCCGCACGACCGTACCGCCAAGAACGGCCGGATCGATGCATCTCCACGAAGTCAGCGCCTGACCACGGTGGTCTCGAACGCGGCGCGCGGCGCCGTCAGGAGAACTTGGTCCTCGGGCGCTCCGTCGGCTGACCGTCGAGCTCGACGTCGACGCGCTCGTCGTAGAAGCAGACGAGCCCGGCGATCGGCTCGGATTCGGGCAGCGGCGTCCGGTAGCCCCACGCGACGTCGACGTGCTCGTTGCCGCCGACGGTGACCGTCCAGTAGTTCGCCCAGCCCTTGTACGGACACGCGGTGCTGGTGTCGGTCGGCGAGAGCAGCTCCATCCGGACGTCGGACTTCGGGATGTAGTAGCGGGGCGGCAGTCCGGTCTCGTACAGGACGGTGGGGCGCCGTGTCTCGGCGACGACCGTGCCGTCGATCGACACCCGCACGTGCCGGGACGACGCGAGCGTGTCGACGCGCACCTCGGGGCTGCGCGGATGCACGAACACCTCGACGTCCTCTTCGAACCAGGCGTCGACCGCATCCCACTCGATGCGCACCAGGTCACGCAGCTCCTCGACCGGGGAGTCGACGTGGCGCCACGCGGCGTTGGCGAGGACCCGGCCGTCGACGTGCAGGTCGTAGCGGGTGCCGATACCACGGCTCGGCGAACGGACCGTTTCGCCGTTCTCGACGAGCTCTGCCGCGACGTCGTCGACCGGGAAGTACCACGCCGGGTAGTACGGGATCTCCCAGACGTAGCGTGCCCGTCGGCTGTCGACGACCGTCGCGCCGGCGAGGACGCCGCGGATCCACTTCGGGTTCGGTTCGACTCGGACGCGGGGTCTGGTGGCAGCCATGTCGAGGACAACCTCTGGCCACCCGCACCGATTCCGCCCCCCGAGGGCCCGCCACGGGCATCGCACTACAGTCGGCGCGGACTCGACGAGGAGGCAACGACCAACGATGGACCGGAACGAACTCAACTTCGCAGCGGCCGTGCTGTGCGGCATCGGGAGCTTCGCCGCGCTCGTGTCGGCGGTGCTGTCCAGCGGGCCGCGCAAGGCGGTCACCCGCGCCGACTTCCTCTCGGCGCTGTTCGGGCTGGTCGGTTCGATCGCGTGGGCGGCATCGGCCCGCGACGACATGCGCGACGCCGAGTCGATCGCCTGAGTAGGTCCCGCACCCCGGCGCGCCGCCTCTTGGGGCGACTGATCACGCTGTGAACGGTTGACCGACCACACTGAGCGGCAGACTTGACGAAATCTTCTGACGCTACGCAGCAGTCATCACACGTTCCGTCGAGAAACTCGAAGATCGCGGTAACAAACCGGCCGAGCGGTGCGATCTAGAGAACGTGACTATGGCCATCGCACGTCCCGGCTCGGAACTCGCGCCAGCTCCCCATCGGTCCCGGTCTGCCGACAGCCGAACGATGCGATCGCACCAGCGCCGGGCGACAGCCGCACTCGCCGTCGTCGGCCTCGTCGCCGTTGCCGCAGCTGTCCTGCAGCAGGCTCGGTCGCCCGAAGCCACCCTCTCGACGACGGTGATCCTGATGATCCCCGGTTTCTTCGCGCTGGTCGCTGCGCTCCTCTTCGGCCTCGGCGACCTTCGCCGTGCGTCGCGCCGGCCCGCCGACACCGCCGCCGACACACTGATGGGCTTCGATGTCGTCACCGCCTCGCTGCTCGGCATCACCGCCGACACGGCCTCCGAGCTCGAGGACTTCGGCGAGCGACAGGTGACCGTGGGTCCGCTCCGGATCTCCCGGAGGAGGCCGACCGACTCGGCGCCGACGAGCGCGACGCAGGTCGATCGGGCGATGGCCGAAGCGATCGAGCGAGTGTTCGCATCGTGCACCGACCTCGCCGACCGGCCGACTCAGGAGCGCCGGATCGCTGTGGCCGACCACGGCGACGCCACACCGCCGGACGGCTTGGCGATCGCCAGCTGACCCCCGGGACCGCCCCTGCGCGGTCGGTCCGTCGTCCACCTACGCTCCGGGTGGACCGATGACTGCCGACGTTCGCTCCCCCACACCTCCCGCTGCCCCGCGCGCCCTGCTGCGCTGGCTCTGGCAGCTGGTCAAGGACGTCGTCGACGAGTACCGCGCCGACGGCGTCGGCGACCTCGCGGCCTCGATCACGTTCTGGACGATCCTGTCCGTGCCGGCCGCGGTGCTCGCGCTGGTCAGCGCCCTCAGTTCGCTCGAATCGGTGGCGGGCGCATCAGTTGCCGAGGACGTCGAGGACGAGGTCCAGCAGTTCATCGCCGACACGCTCGTCGACTCCGAGACATTGTCGTCGGCGGTCGACGAGCTGTTCAACTCCTCCAACGCCGGGATCGCGACGGTGGCGACGCTCGTCGCCCTGTTCACGCTCTCGAGAGCGTTCGCGGGTCTGATCCGTGCGCTCGACACCGCCTACGAGGTCGACGAGGGGCGGCCGTGGTGGTACGTGCGGCTGGTCGCGATCGGCCTCGGGGTGGCGACCGTCCTGATCGTCGCGACCACGGCGACCGTGCTGGCCCTGCTGCCCGAGCTCCCGTTGGGGGCGGCGGTGCGGTTCCTCACGGCGCCGGCCGTGTTCGTCATGCTGGTGCTGTGGGCGGCCACCCTGTTCCACGTCGGTCCGAACCACCGGACACCCTGGCGCTACGACCTGCCCGGCGCCGTGTTCACCGCGATCGGGTGGATCGCGACGTCGCAGGGCTTCGCCCTCTACGTCCGGTTCGCCGGCCAGGGCAACCAGGTGCAGACGAGCGTCGGCGCGATCCTGCTCGCGCTGAGCCTGATGTACCTGCTGAGCATCGTGCTCTTGATCGGCGCGCAACTCAACGACGTGATCGCGCGACGGAGCGGCGTGGTCCAGGAGGTCGCCCCGGTGCACACACGCGCCAAGCGCCTCCGCGACCGGTTCCGCCGCTGAGGCCGCCGCACACCACCCGTCGCGGGATCAGCCGGACACGAGCTCGAACCGGCAACCGGCGATCTCGACGTCACCCACGCCGGTGTCGCTCGATGCGTGCAACGTGAACCCGGCGACGCCGTCGCCGCGTTCGCCCGCAGGAGCGAACCTGATCTGGCCCTCGTCGAGGACGACTGCGCTGTCGGTGACCTCGCGGCCGAGCAGCGCTGCCCACCGCGCCGCCATCGCGGCTGGGTCGTGCGCCTCGATCGTGACGGCGAGCACGTCGTCGACCCGCTCGGTGCGGACATGGTCCCGCCAGACCGGGCCTGCCCACGGCCACTCGCCCCACTCCGCGGTCTCGTCGACCGAGAGGATCGCCCCACCGACGTCGGCCGGATGCAGGTGCAGACCCACGATCCCGTCGGCGACCGCCTCGTACACGATGCGCGCGCCGTGCTGTGCGAATCGTGCGCGCAGCTGGTCGAGGTCGTCGACCTCGAGGATCACCATGTAGCCGCCGTCACCGCCACGCTTGTCGAGCAGGCGACCGGCCGTCGTGCCGGACTGCGTCGGCGACACCACCTCGAGCAACTTGTCGCCGACCGGGAACAGGGCGTTGCGCAGCCCGAAGGTCGCGACGCCGGGGTCGCGGAAGCAGCGCTCCACGCGCAGGTGCTCTTCGATCTCTGCCTCGGTGGCCGCCAGGTCCTCGGCCACGACGACGATCTGCCTCAACCGCATCCGCATGCGCCGAGTCTGACCAACCGGCCGGTGGATCGACGGGTCGAAGGTGGTCGAAGGTGGTCGAGGGTGGTCAGAGGCGACCGTCAGCCTCAGCTCCCGTGGCCGTTCTCGGTCGAGGGCTCATCGAGGTAGCGCTGGATGACCGGGCCGACCTCGGCGACGAGGTCGTCGATCGGCTCGTCGGCGAGCGCGGAGATGCCGACGAGGTTGCGGGCGACGACCATGCCGATCAGGTGCGATCCCGCCAGTGCGAGCCGGCGGCGGCCGTTCGGCCCCGGCGCGAGCACGTCGGCGTGACTCAAGAACGCGTCCGCGACGAACTCTCGCAGCATCGTCGCAGCGTCGGCATCGGTCGCCGCTGCGCGGAGCAACGAGAGCACCGGCGATCCGGCACCGGCGGCCATCGACAGGAAGGCAGCAGCGAGATGCACGCCGCGCTCGTCCGGCGGGGCGTCGACGACACTGCGCAGCACCTCCCCTGGATCGACCGGGAACTCGTGTGCCGCCGCGAACAGGCTGCGCTTGCCACCGAAGTGGTGGTTCACCAGCGCCGGGTCGACGTCGGCCTCGGCAGCGATCCGGCGGATCGTCGCCCGGTCGAAGCCCTCGGCGGCGAACACCCGTCGTGCTGCAGCCAGGATGGTGCGCCTCGTCTCGTCGGGGTCACCCGGCCGGCGTCCGAGTGGCTTCGCCGCCGAGGTCATGCTGCGGTCCCGGCGGTCGGCGCGGGCGCGGCATCGAGCTCGATCAGGACCTCTTCGAGGTTCGCAGGCCTCGACGACACCCTGGCCTCCAGGCCTGCCCGCCCGAGCTCGGTGCCGACGGCGTCCACGGACGTGCCGAGGACCCTGAGCACCCGCCCGTCCAACCGGAGGCGACAACCCAGGGTGTCGAGGTGGCGGAAGACCGCATCCCAGTGATCGGACTCGACGGCGACGATCTGCCCGTCGCCGGTGATGCCGGCTGCGGTCCCGTCGGCGACGACGTTCCCGCGCGACATGATCACCAGCCGGTCGGCCTGCTCGGCCTCGTCGAGGTGATGCGTCGACACGAGCACTGCGGCGCCCTGCTCGGCTGCTCGATGCACCAGGTCCCACAGCTCGCTCCGCGCCAGCGGCGACACGCCCGAGGTCGGCTCGTCGAGGATCAACAGGTCGGGTGCGTGCTGGGTCGCCGCCCGGAATGCGACCACTCGCTGCGCGCCGAGGGACATCGAACCGACGAACCCGTCGCCGACCGCCGAGGACGCCGCAACGGTCCCGGGGGCCGCGCCGAAGATCTGGGCCCGGAAGTCGAGGTTCTCGGTCGCGCTGAGATCGGTGTAGAGACCGAGGTTCTGGGGCACGTAGCCGATGCGCCGTCGCAGCGCCAGCGAGTGCGGTCGGCCGAACATCCGGACCGAACCCGACGTCGGCGTCAGCACCCCGAGCAGCATCTTGATCAGCGTCGTCTTGCCGGCGCCGTTGGCACCGATCAGGCCGACGATCTCGCCCGGGCCGACGTCGAGGTCCACCCGATCGACCGCCGTGAAGGTCCCGAATCGCCGCGTGACCGCACGCGCCTCCACCGCTGTCATGCGACGTCCCGACTCGCCATCAGCTCGTAGACGATCGCCGCGTCTTCGAGGGAGATCGCGCCGGTTCGCTCGCCCGCCGGGCTCCACTGTCGCCAGCGGCGTCCCTTCCTCCACGCGAGCGAGCGGTCGCTGGGGACGTCGACGTCGTCGACGCCGCCGGACACACCGGCGATGATCTCGTCAGGCGGGCCGGCGGCGATCACGCGGCCCTCGCGCAACAGGGTCGCCGACGACGTGCGCTCGGCCTCGTCGAGGTACGTGGTCGCAGCGACGACGGCCGCACCGTCGGCCGCCGACGCTGCGATGAGCCGCCACAGCTCGAGGCGGCTCAGCGGATCGACCCCCGTGGTGACCTCGTCGAGGACGAGCAGATCGGGGTCGTGGAGCAACGCCATGCAGCCGGCGAGCTTGCGGCGCTGGCCGCCTGACATACGACCGGCGAGCCGGTCGCCGAACGGATGCAGGTCGGCGCTGTGGAGGAGCGCATTCGCTCGGTCTCGCCAGGTCGAGAGCCGGTAGGCCCGAGCCACGAAGTCGATGTTCTCGTCGACGGTCAGGTCGCCGAAGTAGCCACCGCTCGAGGGCACGAAGCCGACGCGGTGCGACGGGGGCAGGTCGAACGAGCCCGCCTGGCCGACGTCGAGGCCCGCGACGACCTTCAAGAGCGTCGACTTGCCGGCGCCGTCGCCACCGATCACCGCATGGATCGCGCCTGGCTCGATGGCGATCGAGACGGCATCGAGCGCGACCGTGCGCCCGAACGACACCGAGACGTCGGCGGCACACCAGGTCATGCCGTGACCTCGACGGGGTCGAGTGGACCCGCATCGTCCCCGGTCTGCTTCGGGGCGAGGTCCTGTCGGAACCGGTACAGCGCGAAGCCGAACACGACGACCGCCATCAGGGCGAGGATCGCCAGCGGCGGCAACAGCGCCGAGAACGACGACCCCTTCAGGAAGATGCCACGCATCCCGACGATGAACCAGGTCAGCGGGAGCAGATAGCCGATCCACCGAACGCCCGCCGCCATCGAGTCGAGCGGGAAGATCATGCCCGACAGCATGATCTGTGGCATCAGCGTCATGATCGCCAGCTGGATCGCCTCCCCCTGGCTCTTCGACAGGGTGGAGATGGCGACGCCGAATCCGAGCACCACGAACAGGAAGAGCAGCCCGTAGGCGGCGAGCAGCAGCGCCGACCCCTCGAATGGCACGTCGAAGATGAGCAGTCCGGCGGCGGTCACGATGATCATGTCGAACAACGCGACGAGGAAATACGGCGCGATCTTGCCGACGGCGACGTCGAGCGGCCGGAGCGGCATCACGGCGAGCTGTTCGAGCGTGCCCTGCTCGCGCTCGCGCACGACACCGAGACTGGTGATGACGGTGCCGACGAACAGCATGATGAAACCGATCAGCGACGGCACCATCACCGTGGCCGTGTCGAGCTCGGGGTTGAACAGCACCTCGGGCGTCGAGCCGGGCGGGACTCGCCGCAACGCCGACTGCGCGACGAACAGCTGGCTGCCGTCGACGAGCAATTCCGGCGGTGCACCGTCCGCGACGACGACCGCCTCGACCTCGGAGTCCCGGAGCATGCGGCGACCATCGGCGGCGTCCGCGCCGGCGTCGATGTCCGCGACGTCGTAGATCGGCGGCAGTGCATCGGCGACCGTCGCCGCATCGGCGCCGACGACGGCCGTCTCGATGTCGGTGACGTCGAACCTCGCGGCGTACCCGAAGATCACCAGCAGCATGAGCGGCATCCCGACCATGAGCGCGACGGTCCGGCGATCGCGACGCATCTGACGAAACTCTTTCAACACCATTGCGTGCATCCGCCCCTCCGGCTCGCTCGATTTCATCATTCGTTGAAATACAATTCTACGGCTGTCGAATTCTTCAGGCAAGGCGCCCCCGCCGCACGCCGGAATGGTCGGGATTCGACGCCGTGTTCCGTTCGCATGGACGCAGCACCGACGGGCGCGCCGAACCAACCGTCCACCGCCGGACCGGCGGGCGATCGAACGCGGCTGATCGTCGCCGGGCTCCTCGTGGTGCTCGCCGTCGCATCGATCTGGGCGTTCACCGAGGACACGACGCCGTTCGCCACCACCGAGGGGGTGCGCGTCGACCCCGGCGACGCGTACAACCCGGTCACGGCGGGTGAGCCGCTGCCGGACGGGTTCCGGCAGCTGCTCCCCCGCGACGCGATCCGCCCGGTCTACGAACCCCGTTTCGTCGAGGGGCGCCGCGCCGGGTGGCCGTCGGCGACCGACGTCATCGGCGTCGCCATCGACGGCGAGGCCAAGGCCTACCCGGTCAGCTTCTTGAACGGGCGCGAGCTCGTCGTCGACGAGATCGCCGGCGTGCCGATACTGGTGTCCTGGTGACCGCTGTGCGCCACGGCGATGGTCCATCGCCGAGAGGTCGACGGAGAGGCTCTGGTCTTCGGCGTGCACGGCGCGCTCTGGGGCAACGCCATGACCTGGTGGGACCACGACACCGGCAGCATCTGGAGCCAGCCGCTCGGCGAGGCGATCGCCGGCCCGCGCACCGGCCAGACGGTCGAGCTGATGACGTCGGAGTTCACGACCTGGGTGGCCTGGCTCGACGAGCATCCCGAATCGCTCGCGCTCGACGCGCCGGCGGGGCCGTCGTCGTTCGACCTCACCGACTTCTACATCGTCGTCGACTTCACCGAGGAGGCCCGCGCCTACCCCGTGCCCGACCTCCGGTCGGTCGGTGTCGTGAACGACGTCGTCGCGGGAGTCGAGATCGCGGTCGTGAGCGATCCGACCGAACCCGATCGTTGGAGCGTCTTCAGCCGGCGCCTCGGTGACTCGCTGCTCGAGCTCGAGGTCGACGGCGGCGTGCTCCGCGACCGGACGACGGGCACCACGTTCGATCCGACTCGCGGCTTCGCACTCGACGGGCCGTTCGAGGGCGAGATCCTCGATCAGCTGCCGGCGCTCACCTCGTTCCCCGGCGACTACGGCACGTTCTGGCCGGACGGGACCGTGTGGCGTCCGTGAGCCGGGCGATGACGAGCACGGCGACCGAGGTCGGGGCTCGGCCGTCGGTGTCGACGTCCGCACTCCGGCTGATCGGCGCCGATGCCGCTCGCTGGGCGCGGGTCGACGGCGACAAGCTCTGGTCGGCGACGGCGCTCGCCGTGGTGGCGTCGGCGCTGATGGCGCTCAACCGCTTCGGCGGTCTCGCCACGAGCGCACCGCGCTCGTTCGTCCGCCTGACGCTCGTCGGCGTGTGGGGCTGGCTGCTGCTCGCCCTGGCGATCTGGGCGCTCGGACTGGCGCTGTCGAACCGGGGTGTGCCCCGGCGAGCCGGGCGGTCGCTCCGTCGGTCCGTCGTCGTCGTCGGGCTCGCTCACCTCCCGATCGCCGTCCTCGCGGTCGTGCTGTTCGTCTTCGCCGGGATGTTCCAGCTGCTCGGCCCCGGGTACGTGACCGCGGTGTTCGCGTTCTCGGTCTGGATGCCGTTGCTGCTGGTGACCGGCGCCCGATACCGGCTCGAGACGAGTTGGCCCGTGGCGCTCGTCTCCGCGCTCGCGCCCTATCTCGGCTGGTGGTGGCTCGCCGGGAGCCACCTGGTCGGCCGCGTCGAGCACCTGCTCTGACGACGGCGAGGAGCGGGCGTCAGACATCGGTCCGGCGATACTCGATCGCGTTGCCGCGCTTGCCGGTGGGCTCGACCATCCCGGTGCGCCGCAGGCAGTACGCCATCTGCTGGGCCAAGCGGCGAGGGCGGCGGATGCCGGTCGCCAGGTCGGCCGTGGTGAACGGATCGGGCAGATCGGCAGGCAGCAGCGCGGCGAGGTCGCTCGGCTCGCGTAGCGCCACGATGTCGACGACCTCGACCAGGCGGCGCTCCTCGACTGCCCACCCCTTGCGGCGGCGGTTCCGCGACGGATCGTGGACCCTGTGCTCGCACTCACGCGTGAGCACGACCTCGATGCAGAGGCCAGGGTGTGCCACGAGCTCGGGGAAGCTCGCCAGCTCGGCGAACACGTCGACGGCTCGGCCGTGCTTCGGGGAGCGACGGCGACCGATCTCGACGCCGTCCGGGCCGATCTTGACGATCGACTTCTCGACGGGCACCGGGTGGACGAGCAGCACGCGGTGCCCGCCCTCGAGCAACGCAGCCAGCTTCCGGCGCATCGACGAGAAGCCCCTCGTCTGGATCTCGATGAGCAGATCGTCTCGGACGAGATCGATCACGAATCCGTCGACCGGGACCTCGACGCGATCCCCGGGCTCGGCATACCAGCGCTTCAGCGACGCATGCAGCGGCTTCTCGCGCAGTGTGCCCACGTGCGGCGGCGCTGCGGTCATCGTGCCGATGGTAGGACGCCCGCTCCGGCCGACCGTGGCTTCCCGGCGGCGATCACGTGCCGAGCAGCCAGTCGACGCGGCTCCACGACGTCGCGTACTGCAACATGACCAGCAGACCGACCGCGATCCCGACGTCGACACGGAACGCGACCGCGAGGGCAACGGCACCGCCACCGAGGATCAGCAGCTCGATCGTCAGGCGCAGCCAACCGGCCACCTCGACCGGCGCTTGGCCGGAGCGGCTCGGATCGCCGGCCACGTTGAAGACGCCCCAGGCGGCCGCTGCGAGCAGGGGGACGGCTACGACGGCGATCCAGCGGACCGGACCGGCACCGAACCGCCACGCCACCACGGCCAGCCCTGCCAGCGCCGCCAGCTCGAGACCGAACCGCAGCGCCAGGTTCCAGCCGGCCAGCGCCGGCGCGGTCACGATGCCGACGATGCGACGTGCTCACACCGAGCCTTGAGCGCCGCGTTCATCGCCTCGAACCCGGCCAGCGTCGTCGTGTCGAGCGAGCGCCGCATGAGCGGGACGAGCAGCCCGCGGAACCGTTCGCCGTGCACCACTCGCGTCCCGCCCTCCGGCGTGGCGGTCAGCTCGAACCGGTGGCGCCCGTCGAACAGGCGCGGCAACCCGAGCCGGCCGAGCCATTCGAACGTCCGCTCGGCCTCGACCGCGGTCACGACGGGACGGAACGTCACCGCCCTGCCACCCGATGGCTGCAACCGGTTGGTCAACCGCTCGCCGACCTCCACGCGACCGGATGACGAGACGATGAACGGGTTCCAGTCGGCATACCGCTCGAGGTCGGTCAGCACCGACCAGACCACGCCGGGTGCCGCTTCGATGTGGATCTCGGTGTGCAGTTGGTGTCCCATGTCGTCCTCCTCAGATAACGCAACTCGTGTTGCGTTACATGAAACACGACGGAACCACGTAACGCAACTCCTGATGCGTTAATGTGTCGGTATGACCGCAACTCGACCTGGTGGCAGACGCGTCGGCGAGCAACGGCCGGGTGGGCGCGCCGAGCGTGTCCGCAGCGCGGTACTCGACGCGACGGCCGAGCTCTTGGAGGAAGTCGGCTACGACCGGTTCGGCATCGACGACGTGGCAACGCGGGCCGGCGTGCACAAGACGACCGTCTATCGACGTTGGCCGACCAAGCCCGAGCTCGTCGCCGACGCCGTCCAGGCGCACTCCGAAGTGCACGTGCCGATCCCCGACACCGGGGACGTGCACGCCGACCTGCAGGCACTCGCCCGCTCCGTCGTCGCCAACATCGGCTCGGTCGGCGGCGCCCGACGATCGCGCTCGATCGTCGCCGCGGCCGCTCACTCCGAGGAGCTGGCAGCCTCGCTCCGGGCGTTCTGGTCCGACCGGCTCGGCGCCGCCGTGCCGATCGTCGAGCGCGCCGTCGCTCGCGGCGACCTACCGCCCGACACCGACCCGATCCTCCTGATCGAGACCCTGGTCGGACCCATCTGGCTCCGGCTCCTGATGACCGGCGAGCCGATCGACGACGGGCTCGCCGATCGGGTCACCGAACTGGTCCTCACCGGCGCCGCACCCTGACACGCCACCCAGCTCGCCCGCAGGACGAAGGACCCTTGCGCTCACACGTGCCGAGGCGTACCGCGGAAGGTGCGAACGCGCAGGAGGAGCCATGGTCGATGCACCGAGGATCGGTCCCGCGATCCAGACCCGTGACCTGACACGCAACTTCGGGGAGCTCGTCGCCGTCGACGGGGTCGACCTGACGGTCCGCCACGGCGAGCTGTTCTCGATCCTCGGTCCGAACGGCGCGGGGAAGACCACCACCATCAAGTTGCTGTGCGGGCTGCTCCGGCCGACGAGTGGCAGCGCCCGGGTCATGGGCCACGACATCAGCGAGAACCCGCTGGCCGTCAAGCAGGTCATCGCCGTGTCGCCGCAGGAGACCGCGGTCGCCGAGCACCTGAGCGCCCGCGAGAACCTCGAGCTGATGGCGGGCCTCCACGGCATCGAGCGGCGGCGTGCGCGGCGACGTGCCGAGCCGCTGCTCGAGCTGATGGGCCTGGCCGAGCGCGCCGGCGATCAGGCCCGGAAGTACTCGGGCGGCATGAAGCGCCGGCTCAGCATCGCGATGGCGCTCGTCTCGGACCCGTACGTGCTCTTCCTCGACGAGCCCACGATCGGCCTCGATCCGCAGTCGCGACGCGGGATGTGGGAGTACATCGAGCGGCTGAAGAGCCGGATGACCATCGTGCTGACGACGCACTACCTCGAGGAAGCCGACGCACTCGCCGACCGCATCGCCGTCGTCGACACCGGCCGGGTGATCGCCCGCGGCTCCCCGACGCAGCTGAAAGACGGCATGGAGGGGGCCCACGCGACGTTGGTCGAGGCTCGCGACCTGACCGAGGACGCGATCGAGGCGCTGACCGCGATCTACCCGCACGTCCGGCCGGTCGACGGCGGCGTCGAGATCGACGACGACAACGTCAGCCTGCACCGGATCGAGGACTGCCTCCGACCGCGAGGGGTGGAGATCGTGTCGATCCGCAAGCGGCAGGTCACGCTCGACGACGTCTTCCTCGAGCTCACCGGGAAGGAGCTACGCGAATGAGGACGCTCGCACTGGCACGTCGGAACCTCAAGGAGGTGCTCCGCGACCCGCTCTCGCTGGGCCTGCTGATCGCGCTCCCTGCGTTGATGCTGCTCGTGCTGCAGAGCCTGGACGGCGTCGACGACTTCTACTCCCCCACCATGCTCGCACCCGGGATCGCACTGTTCGGCTTCGTGATGCTGATGTTCAGCTCGTCGATGGTGATGGCACGCGATCGTGAGAGCTCGCTGTTCCCCCGGTTGCTCACGACCCCGCTGCGACCGGTCGAGTTCATCACCGCCTACTCACTGCCGTTCGTCGCCGTGGCGATCGTCCAGGGCCTCGTGGTCTACGCGATCGCCGCAGCCCTCGGCATCGACATGGAGGGCAGTCCCCTGCTCGTGGTCCTGGTCCTGATGCTGATCGTGTTCTTCTTCGTCGCGCTCGGCATGATCGCCGGCTCGCGGTTCGGCGTGGCTGCGCTCTCCGGCGCCTACAGCGTGGTCCTGCTGCTCACGATCTTCGCCGGCACCTGGTTCGATCTCGAGGAGGTCGGCGGGCCGATCGAGGCCGTCGAGAACGTGCTGCCGTTCACCCATGCGCTCGACGCGACCCGCGACGTGATGGCCGAGGGCGCCGGGCTGGGGACGATCGGCACCGACCTCGCCTGGGTCACGGCGTACACGGTGGTGGCCGTCGCCCTCGCGCTCGTGTCGTTCCGGAGCCGGATGACCGAGTGACGTCGGCCCCTTGCGCCGGCCCGGTCCTGTCGACGATGAGGTCGGGCGGCAGGGATGGGGTGCCGGTTCGTCCCGCGCCCGCGGCACTCAGCTCGTGCTCGGCGCCGCGGGCTCATCGAGCCCGTCCCGCAGCACGTCGTCGAGCGTGGCACGCATCTCGAGGAGCACTTCTCGGATCGTGCGCTCGTCGTCGTGGCCGATGCCGGTGCGACCGACCGCCGTGCCGCCATCGCCGTCGACCGGCGGGTCGAGCTCGTGCTCGGCGTCGCGGAGCAGCGCCTGCAGGAACGGGATCTCCCGCGCTCCGGTGGCAGCGAGGTGGTCATGGACCGAGCGGGCGTCGTCGACGCGCCCGAGCGCCGTCATCAGGTTGACGTACTCGGCGGCGGCGAACTGGGCGTTGTAGATGTTCTCGAGATCGACGACGTCGGCCACGTACTCCGACAGCAGTTCGATCGCCCGCTGCCGCCGGCCGGCCCGGAACAGGCGCCGGGCGCTCAGCGGGTTGCTCATCGAGTTCGTGCGCTCGGGCACGTCGACCGAGACGGCCTCGTCGAAGTACCGCCACGCCGCCTCCTCCCGGCCCTGCTGGAGCGCCGAGAAGCCGAGCATCGTCAGCGAGTAGTGCAGGCAGGTCGGCGGCCCTTGCTGCCGGTGGAGATCGGCGCACGCCGTCAGGTGCGCGTCGACCTCGGCCAGCTGACCGGTCATCAGGAGGGAGCCGCCGACGCCGAGCACGTCGAACAGCGCTGCGACGTAGTCGTCGCTGCGGCGGACGAGGTCGCGCATGACGGTGAGGGCCTCCTCCGCCATCCGCGGGTAGTCGCCGGCGATGAAGCTGCGGGCGTACCGCACCATCGAGTCGTCGGGTTCGCCGAACCGGGCGACCAGGCTGTCGAAGCCCGTCTGGTCGAGATGCCGCATGTAGCGCCGCGCCGCCCACGTCATCCCGAACGCGATCGTGTCGCGGTCGTCGGTCGGCGTGATCTCGAGCAGCCGCTCGGACCAGTCGCCGATCTCGGACTGGCTCCGCAGATAGACCTCGGCCACGATCGGTTCGAGCAGTGCACGCGCTCGCTGGACGTCGCCGGTGTCGCACGCCCACTCGAACGCCGCCCGGAGGTTGGACCACACCTCTGCCAGCCGGGCGACGCCCTCGATCTCCCCGGGGCCGGCGAGCAGTCGACGCACATCGGTGACGACACCGAGACACCACTCGGCATGGCGGCCCGCGGTGCGGTCGGTGCGGCCCACCTCGGACAGGAGCTCGGCACCGAACTGGCGGATGGTCTCGAGGAGCTGGAACCGGCGCCCGAAGGGACCCGACTCGACGATCACCATCGAGCGGTCGACCAGACCGGCGAGCAGCTCGTCGACGTCGGCCGCGTCGAGGTCGTCGCCGGCGGCCACGATCTCGGCGGCCGCGAGGTCGAACGGGCCGGCGAAGATCGAGAGCCGGCGGAACAGCGCCTGCTCGAGCTCGGACAGCAGGTCGTACGACCACTGAATCGTCGCGCGGAGCGTTCGATGACGCTCGACGCTGGTGCGGCGCCCGCCGGTGAGCAGGCGCAACCGGTCGTCGAGCCGCTCGACCAGATCGGCCGGCGACATGCTGCGGGTTCGTGCGGCGGCGAGCTCGATCGCCAATGGCACGCCGTCGAGGCGCTGGCAGATCTCGACGACATCGGCCCGGCTGGCGACGGCGTCGAACGCCGGCGAGATCGCGGTCGCCCGCTCGTCGAAGAGCTCGACCGCCGACCCGCCGGGGTCGAGGGGCGACACGGCGACGAGCTGCTCGCCCTCGACGCCGAGCCCCTCTCGGCTGGTGGCCACGACCCGGACGTCGGGGCAGCGGATCGCGATCGACTCGACCAGCGCGGCAGCGCCGTCGACGACGTGCTCGCAGTTGTCGAGCACGATCAGCGTCGGGCGAGCGGCCAGCGCGCCGAGGATCGACTCGACGAGCGGCCGGCTCGGGCTCTCGTGGACGTCGAGCGCGTCTGCGACCGCCCGCGCGACGTCGGCCGATGACATCACCGGTGCCAGCTCGATCAACCAGGACCCGCCGGGCGACTCGGCACCGGCGAGCTCGGCCGCAGCGAGCGCCAGGCGCGTCTTGCCGATGCCGCCGGGCCCGACCAGCGTCACGATCGGGTGGGCCGCGATGGCCGACGTGACCGCGTCGACGTCGTCGGTGCGCCCGATCAGGCGGCCGAGCCGGCGCGGGAGGTTCCCGCGTCGGGCCACCTCGATCTGGAGCGGCGGGAAGTCGCCGGCGCCCAGCTGGTGCACGCGCTGCTCGGCGATGACGCCGTCGATCCGGTACGTGCCGAGGTCGTGCAGGTCGGCGCCCTCGACCAACGCCGCCGTGACGCCGGAGACCAGCGTCTGCCCGCCGTGGCCCGCGGACAGGATCCGCCCCGCCACGTTGACGGCGGAGCCGAAGTAGCCCTTCCCGCGCTCCTCGGTCTCGCCCGTGTGGATGCCGATCCGCAGCCGCAGCCGGAGGTCGTCGGGCCACGGTTCCGACTCGATCGACGCCTGGAGCTCCTCGGCCCAGCGCACCGCGTCGCTGGCCCGATGGAACACGACGCCGAACGAATCACCGCCCGTCGCGAACACGTACCCCTCGTGCTCGCCCGAGACGGCCGCGACGATCCTGTCGTGCCGCACGATCGCGTCGGCCATGGCCCGGCGATCCCTCGCCCACAGCCGGGTCGAGTCGGCGACGTCGGTGAAGCCGAACGTCACCGTGCCGGTCGGCATCCCGAGCGCCGTCCCCCGGCTGGGCGTGTGCGTGCCGAGCTGGTCGTCCTGGCCGAGGATCAGCCGCTCGAGCTCGCGGAGGCGCGGGCCGGGTTCGACGCCGAGGTGTTCCACCAGCTGCTCGCGGGCGCTGCGGTACGCAGCCAGCGCGTCGGCCTGCCGGCCGACCCGGTACAGGCCGGTCATCAGCAGTGCCCACAGGCCCTCTCGGAACGGGTAGGTGCTGGTGAGCTCGGTCAGCGTCCCGATCGTGCCGGCGGGGTTGCGCTCGACGCGGTCCTCCAGCTGGGCTTCGGCTGCGGTGAGCCACTGCTCGACCAGCCCGTCGACCACGGCGTCGAAGCCGGCGGCATCGAGTCCGGCGAGCGGTACGCCGGTCCACTCGGCGAGCGCCCGATCGACGTCGTCGATCGCCAGCAGTCGCTGGAACCTCGTGACGTCGACCGACTCCGGCGGGAGGTCGAGCCGGTAGGCGGCGCCCACGCGGCTGATCGCATCGGTCCCCAGACCCTTGCGCAGGCGCGTCACGTACGACTGCAGGGTCTTGTCGGCGGTGCGCGGCGGTTGGTCGCCCCACACGAGGTCGATCAACCGCGACACCGGTACCGCCGAGCCCGGTGAGAGGGCGAGGGCCGCCAGCAACGCCTGGGACTTCGCCGGGCCGACATCGACGGCGCGACCGCTCGTGTCGGTGGCACCGACCCCGCCGAGCAGTCTGATCTGCACCTGCACCTCCCGATCGTCGTGCCGCCCGGTTGCGTCCGGCCGGATGCCGGGTTGCGTCTCGGTTGAGTCTCCCACGCGCACTTCAACCGGGGCGAGGGCCGATCGCAACCTCTGCGCAACCGGACACCGTCACCGTGGACACCCGACCACACCGACACGTCGAACATCCCCCGAAGGAGCACCACCCCATGTCCCACGCTCTCTACCGACTCGGCCGGCTGGCCGCCCGCCGACCCTGGATGATGATCGGCGTCTGGCTGATCGCCTCGATCGCCGTGATCGCGGCCTCGGGCGCCTTCGGCCGCGACCTCGAGGACTCGTTCGCCGTGCCCGGCCTCGACTCCCAGGAGGCGGTCGACCTGCTGTCGACGGCCAGCTCCGACCAGGCGGGCCTCACGGCCCAGATCGTGACGACGCCGATCGACGACGGCGCCACGTTCTTCGACTCAGCGGCGTCGCGTGATGCGCTCGCCGATCTGCAGGCCGACGCCGCAGCTCTCCCGAACGTGCTCGGCACGAACGATCCGGCGGGTGCGCTCGCCGACGGTCCCGAGGCGGCGGTGCAGACCGGCTCGGTCTCGGCCGACGGTCGCGTCGCGTTGATCCGGGTGCAGTACCCGGTGATCGAGGAGCTGTCCCACGACGACCTCGTCCGCCTCAAGGAGTTCGGCGCCGACGCCCGCACCGGGTCGCCGCTGCAGATCGAGATGGGCGGCGACCTGTTCTTCTCGTTCGAGGAGCCCGAGACGGGCATCGGCGAGATGATCGGGCTCGCCGCCGCGGTGATCATCCTGCTGCTGGCCTTCGGGTCGGTGATCGCGATGGGCCTGCCGATCGGCATGGCGCTGTTCGGGCTCGCGCTCGGCGTCAGTTCGATGGCGCTGATCACGTACCTGATCGACATCCCGAGCTGGGCGCCCCAGATGGGCAGCATGATCGGGCTCGGCGTCGGCATCGACTACGCCCTGTTCCTCGTCACACGCCACCGCGAGCATCTCGCCCGCGGGATGACCGTCGTCGAGTCGGTCGGGCGCGCGGTCGCGACCGCCGGCCAGGCGGTCATCTTCGCCGGCGGTACGGTCGTGATCGCGATCCTCGGCCTCGCCGTGGCCGGCGTGCCGTTCATGACGGCGGCCGGTGTCGCGACCTCGGTGATCGTGCTGCTCATGGTCATCGCCTCGGTCACGCTGCTGCCGGCATTCCTCGGCCTGGCCGGCCACTGGATCAACCGGATCGGCATCCACCGGCGCGGTTCGGTCGCCTCGAGCGCGAGCCCCCGGTGGGAGCGGTGGGGCGCCCACGTCTCCAAGCACGCCTGGCCGTACGCGATCGGCGTGACGCTGCTGCTGGTCGGCCTCACCGCACCGGTCCTGGCGCTCCGACTGGGCTTCCCCGACGAGGGCACACTGCCCGAGTCACGCACCGAGCGGCGCGCCTACGACCTCGTGGCCGAGGGGTTCGGGCCGGGCATCAACGGTCCGCTCGTGATCGCCGTCGACATCTCCGAGGACGCCTCGGTCGTCGAGCCGCTCGTGCAGGTCGTCTCGTCCGACCCGGGCGTCGCTGCCGTCGCGCCACCCGAGGTCGACGTCGACGCCGGCGTGGCGACGCTGCTCGCCTTCCCGACGACCGCACCGCAGGACGACGCGACGCTCGACACCATCGAACGGATCCGGGCCGACGCCTTCCCGTCGGTGCTCGACGACAGCCCCGCCGTCGCTCATGTCGGCGGACAGACGGCGAGCTTCGCCGACATCGGCCAGCGCGTCACCGACCGGCTCCCGATGTTCATCGTCGCGGTGATCGTCCTGTCGTTCCTGCTGCTGACGGTGGTGTTCCGATCCGTGCTGGTGCCGCTCAAGGCGGCGCTGCTCAACCTGCTCAGCATCGGAGCCGCCTACGGCGTGCTCGTCATGGTGTTCCAGTGGGGATGGGGCAAGGGCCTGATCGGGCTGGAGTCGACCGTGCCGATCGTCTCGTTCATCCCGATGTTCATGTTCGCGATCCTGTTCGGCCTGTCGATGGACTACGAGGTCTTCCTCCTGTCGCGGGTCCGGGAGGAGTACCTGCTCAGCGGCGACAACGATCGGTCGGTCATCAGCGGCATCGCCAGCACCGCCCGGGTGATCACGTCGGCCGCCCTGATCATGATCTCGGTCTTCCTCGGCTTCGTGCTCGGCGACGACCCGGTCATCAAGATGATGGGCCTCGGCCTCGCCACCGCGATCTTCGTCGATGCGACGATCGTGCGAGTGGTGCTGGTGCCCGCGACGATGAAGCTGATGGGTGACGCGAACTGGTGGATCCCGGCCTGGCTCGACCGCCTGCTCCCGACCGTCGACATCGACGGTGAGGCGGGCCTCCCCGAGCCCGAGTACGAGCCGTTGCCCGCCCCGGCGGACGGCGGCCACGACGGCGGCCACGACGACGACCCCGACATCGACCTCGAGCCCGTCCCGGCGCTGGCCTGACCGACCGGAACGCGAACCCGACCCCGAACCCGACTCAGACAACTCCTTCCCGAAAGCAGGACCGTCACGATGACCGACAGCACACATCCACCCGGCGGCGACATGGACACGCTCGTGTCGACCGACTGGCTGAGCGACCACCTCCACGACGACGACCTCGTCGTCCTCGACTGCAGCGTCTACATGGACCCCGACGGCGACGGCGGGATGCGGACCGTCCCGGGCCGCGCCCGGTATGAGGACGGTCACATCCCCGGTGCCGGCTTCGCCGACCTCTGCGCCGACCTCGCCGACCCCGACAGCGCCTGGCAGTTCGCGATGCCGACACCCGAGCGGTTCTGCGCCGCCATGGGAGCGCTCGGCGTCGGCGACGACTCCCGGGTGGTGCTGTACGACGGCACCATCGCGGCGTGGGCGGCCCGCGTCTGGTGGATGCTCCGCTGGGTCGGATTCGACCGGGCCGCGTTGCTCGACGGCGGCCTCCAGGCATGGACCGCCGAAGGCCGGCCGCTCTCGACCGAGGCGCCGGCTCACCCCCAGCGCTCCCTCGTCGCCAACGTGCGACCCGAGCTGATCGCCGACCGCGACGAGGTGCTGGCTGCGATCGACGACGGTGCGACGTGCCTCATCGACACGCTGATGCCCGAGCACTACCGAGGTGAGATGCAGATGTACGAGCGGCCGGGGCACATCCCGGGCGCATCCAACGTGGCGGTGACCTCACTCCTCGCCGAGGGCTACCGCTTCCGACCGCTCGACGAGCTCGCCGCGCTGCACCCCGAGAATCGCGACGCCCGGACGATCACGTACTGCGGAGGCGGCATCGCTGCGTCGGCCAACGCGTTCGCCATGCACCGGCTCGGCTTCTCGGATCTCGCGGTGTACACGGCGTCGCTCCAGGAGTGGGCCGCCGACCCCGACCTGCCGATGACCACGGAGGAGGCCCGATGACCGACGCACGAACCATGTCGACGCCGAGAGGTGCCACGATGAACCGCATGAAGGCGATCACCCAGCGGCGCTACGGAGGTACCGAGGCGCTCGAGCTCCGTGAGGTCGAGCGGCCTGAGCCCGGCCCCGACCAGGTGCTGGTGAAGATGAGGGCGGCGTCGGTGAACCCTCTGGATTGGTACTTCATGACCGGCGTGCCGTTCGTGCTGCGCTTCCAGGCCGGCCTGAGGACGCCCAAGCGGACGACGCCCGGCGCCGACCTCGCAGGCATCGTCGAGGCCGTCGGTTCGGACGTGACCCGGTTCCGGCCCGGCGACGACGTCTTCGGCGAGACGTCCGGCGGCGCCCTCGCCGAGTACGTCGTCGCCGACGAGGACGATCTGGTCGTCAAGCCGCCGAGCCTGACGTTCGAGCAGGCGGCGGCGGTACCGGTTGCGGGCTTCACGGCGCTGCAGGGGCTCCGCGACCACGCGAAGGTCGAGCCCGGCCAGCACGTGCTGGTCAACGGCGCCGCGGGCGGCGTCGGCACGTTCGCCGTGCAGATCGGCAAGCAGCTCGGCGCAGAGGTCACCGGCGTCTGCAGCACCGGCAACGTCGAGATGGTGCGGTCGCTCGGCGCCGACCACGTCGTCGACTACACGGCCGACGACTTCGCGTCGGGCGAGGTGCAGTACGACGTGCTGTTCGACTGCGCCGGCAACCGCTCGGCCCGCGAGTGCAAGCGGGCCCTGAAGCAGTCGGGCACGTACGTCGCGGTCGGCGCACCGAGGGGCGGGGGTCTGCTCGGGCCGCTCAAGCCGCTGGTCGGCAAGATGGTGGCGTTCACGCTCGCCAAGCAACGACTGGCGTTCTTCACCGCCACGCCCGCCGTCGACGACCTCGAACACCTCACCGAGCTGCTCGACGCCGGCCGGATCAGACCGGTGATCGATCGCACGTACGCGCTCGACGACGCGATCGAGGCGATCGGCTACTGGTCGGGCGGCCATGCCCGCGGCAAGGTCGTCGTCACGGCATGAGCGAGCGTCGTCTCCTGACCATCGTGCTCCTGGCCGGAGCGCGCCGTGTGCTCCGCCGTCAGGGTCGTCCGACTCTGGCGGGACGGCGGCTGACGGCCGACGCTGGGAAGCAGCAGAGACCCCGGAGGTACCTCATGTTCAAGGCAATCCTGCGCCTGGTCGGCGTGCTCGTCGGCGCTGCGCTCGCGGTCGCCGTCGTCTTCGTCGTCGGGATGCGCACCAAGTTCCCACCCGTGCTCAACGCCGTCCGCCGCATGAACCGCGAGGTCTGGAACCCGCGCCAGATGGAGACCGCCGGCAAGCCGGGCGCCTGGGCGTCGATCATCCGCCACGTCGGACGCAACTCCGGCCGCGAGTACGAGACGCCGGTGGTCGCGGTCCACACCGACGACGGCTTCGTGATCGCGCTGCCGTACGGCCACCATGCGGACTGGCTCAAGAACGTGATGGCGCAGGGCTCGGCCACGCTGGTCCACGAGGGCGAGGCCCACCACCTCGACCACGCGGTCATCGTGCCGATCGAGGACGTCAACCACCACTTCCCCGAGAAGGAACAGCAGACCCACCTGATGTTCGGCATCGACCAGGCGTTGGTGCTCCGGGAAGCCGACCCGGCCGGCTCGACCAGCGACGCCAGCCACCCGAGGCTCGCCACCGTCGACGCCTGAGGTCCGAGCAGGCCCCGCATCCGGACCCGCCAGCGACCACGAGGGCTTGACTCTGACGCGACGTCAACCGTCATCAATGGTGGTGCCATGTTCGGGATCGGTCAGTTCGCCCAGATCGCCAAGGTGTCGGTCAGGACGCTGCGTCACTACGACGACGTCGGCCTGCTCCGCCCGGCTGCGGTCGACGCGGCGACCGGCTACCGCTCGTACGCCGCTGCCCAGCTCGCCGAGCTCAACCGCATCCTCGTCCTCAAGGACCTCGGCTTCACACTTGCCGAGATCACCCGGATGGTCGAGGCGGGTGTGAGCCGCGAGCAGCTGGTCGGCATGCTTCGCCTCCGGCAGGCGGAGGCCGAGCGCGCCGCCGACGACGAACGTCGGCGGTTGGCCCGCGTGGCAGCCCGTATCGAACTCTTGACAGGAGCAACCGCCATGAACGACCTCGACACCGCGATCGTCGTCAAGCCGATCGACGACGTGCGCCTCGCCACCGTCCGGGAACCCGTGGAGGGTTTCGATGCCGAGTTCGCGCCGATCTTCGGCCGCCTCTACCCGGTGCTGTTCGCAGAGCTCGGCCGGCTGGGCGTCTCACCCGCCGGCCCGACGTACGCGCTGTATGAACAGCGCGACGACGGCCGGATCGACGTGCTGGCCGGCGTCGTCGTCGACGCGGAGGCCGTGCTCGACTCCGAGACCGTGTCGGTCCGCGAGCTGGCCGCTGTCGACCGCGCTGCGACGCTCGTGCACCGCGGGGCGATGGCGACGATCATGGACAGCTACGCGCTGCTCGAGCAGTGGATGGACCGCGCCGGTGAACGGCCGGTCGGCTTCAGCCGCGAGGTCTATCTCGAGTGCCCGGAGGACGATCCCGACGGGTGGGTCACCGAGCTGCAGTTCGCGCTCGCCGATTCGTGACGGCGAGCGCGCCGGCGGGCGATCACGCTCGCTGTGCGGCCGACAGGATCGCAGCCGTCGCGTCCGCCAGCACCTGGCAACCCGTCACGATGTCGTCGTCGGCGCTGTTCTCGGCGAAGTCGTGGCTGATGCCACCGATGCTCGGGACGAACAACATGCCGCACGGAAGGTGGCCGGACAGCACCATCGGGTCGTGACCTGCCGCGCTCGGCATCTCGGTCCAGGAACCGGGCACCGTGCGCTCGGCGGCCTCGGCGAGATGGCGTCGCAGTTCGGGGTCCATCTGCGTCGGCGCGATCGGTGACCGCCCGGCGGTCGCGTCGACGTCGACCGGCCCGGCATCGTTCGTCTCTGCCACGAGCTCCGACACGGCAGCGCGCATCGCGTCGAGAGTGGCTTCGTCGGGGTCGCGATACTGCAGGACCATCTCGGCGGCCCCCGGCACGATGCTGGGTGCGCCCGGCACGAGGTGTGCGTCGCCGACCGTCCAGACCGACGTCGGCCCGGCGACCGCGGCCATCCGCTCGTGCAACTCGGCGCCGAACCGGAACATCGCGGCGCCGGCGTCGCGGCGGCGCGCCATCGGGGTGGTCCCGGCGTGGTTCTGCTCACCGACGAACCGGATCCGGACGGCTCGGATCCCGACGATCGAGGTGACCACGCCGATCTGCAGGCCGGCATCTTCCAGGTGGGGCCCCTGCTCGATGTGGGCCTCGAGGTAGCCGATCTGTCGCCCGGGATCGAGGCGCGACCGTGGCGTGGACGCCAGCCCGACGCGTTCGATCGCGGCCGCGACGGTCTCGCCCTCGGCGTTGGCGTCGAGCAGATCGGCGTCGGTGAGGGCGCCGACGAACGACGAGCTGCCGAGACAGCTCGTGTACGTGCCCTCTTCGTCGGACCAGGCGACCGTGTCGATCGCCATCCCGTTCGTGTCGGGGTCGTCGCGCAGCGACCGGGCGATCTCGATCGCGTACATCACCCCCATTGCGCCGTCGAGCCAACCTCCGGTCGGCTGGGTGTCGGAGTGCGAGCCGATCAGCAGCGCTGGCGCTGGGTTGGGCGACCGGCCGACGACGTTGCCGACGCCGTCGATCGTCGCGTCGAGGCCGGCTGCCTCCATCTGCTCGCGCAACCAGTGCCGCGCGGCCATGTCGGCGTCGGAGAACGTCGGCCGGACGACGCCCGTCCCGGTGGCCCCGAAGCCACGCAGCACACGCAGATCGTCGAGGAGGCGCTGCCCGTCGATCGAGACCACGCACGGCACGCTACGCCACCAGCTCCCGGCCCACGGCGTCGTCGTGCTGAACCGGTGCGCCCTCTGCAACGATGGGTTCGTGAGCGACGAGATCACGGCCATGTTGCATGCCGGCATGCCACTGACGCGGACGATGGGGATGGCGGGTGTGGAGTCGACGCCCGAGCGGGTCGTCGTCGACCTCGAGTGGTCCGAGCACCTCCTCACGACGGGGGGACAGCTCCACGGCGGCGCGCTCATGGCGCTGGCCGACTCGGCGGGTGCCGGGTGTGCGTTCATGAACCTGCCCGACGGCGCGTCGGGTACGTCGACGATCGAGTCGAAGACCAACTTCCTCGGCCCCGTGAGAGAGGGCCACGCGGTGAGGGCCACCGCGGTCCCACTCCACGTCGGCGGCACCACGATCGTCGTCGAGACCGAGCTACGCGTCGGTGAACGACTGGTGGCCAAGGTCACCCAGACCCAGGCCGTGCTCCGACCGAGCGGATGACGAACTGCACATGGTGAGCGCCACGATCCAGCCGGGTAGCGCGACCGGGATCGAGATCGGGGTCGAGACCGTGCCGGATCCGTCGACCGGTCGCGGTGAGGCGACGAGCCCACGCTCCCGACGCTCGCACCCTCGATCGTCGCGGCAGTCCGGATCCGTCGAGCCGGCGGGTGGTGGGTTCGACGATCGGTGGCGTCGTGTCGTGGAGTAGCGCGCTGATGGCGTCGCTCGACGCGCGCGCAACCGTCGTCGAGACCGATCGAGGACGGGTGCAGGTGGCCGTCGAGGGCGATGGCCCCCCGGTGCTCGCGATCCACGGTGGCCCCGGCGGTTTCGACCAAGGGCTCGCCTACTGCGCCCATCTTCGAGACGGCGGTTGCCGCCTGCTCGCGGTCTCGCGCCCGGGCTATCTGAGAACACCGCTCGACTCCGGCCGCGGACCCGAGCACCAGGCCGATCTGTACGCGGCGCTGCTCGACGCGCTCCAGATCGACCGGGCCGCCATCCTGGGGTTCTCCTCCGGAGCCCCATCAGCGGTGCACTTCGCCGCACGACACCGCGATCGCACCACGGCGCTCTTCGTCGATGCCGGCATCCTGTTGCCGTTCGAACCGCCGATCGGTCCCGTCCGGCGGGCGACCTACGAGTCCGCCCCGGTCGTGAGGCTCTCGTACCGGTTCGCGATGAAGCAGCCCGCACTCGCGACATCGTTCATGGTCTCGGGCGTGTCGATCGGACTGAACAGGCAGGAACGCAGGGCGGCCGCCGACTGGATCACGTCGGACCCCGGCCGGCTCCGATCGATCCAGGCGTTGTGGAGTTCGACCGCTCCAGGGAAGTACCGGCGCCCGGGTTGGGCCAACGACAAGGCCAACGAGGTCGCGCTACCGCCACTCCCCTTCACCGAGGTCACCGTCCCGACGATCATCGCCCACGGCGACAGCGACGCCATCGTTCCGGTCGAGCATTCGACCTTGGCGGCGAACACGATCGGGACCGCCGATCTGATCGTGGTCGAGCAGGGCCATCACCTGCTGTCGGCCTGCAGGCACTACCGACCGGTGGCCGAGCGACAGCTCGAGCTCGCTCGCGGCCACCGTTGGTGACCGCCACGCCTGCGCCGGCAGCGCTACGAGCGGGGCGGCTCGACGATGATG
The DNA here is from genome assembly GCF_030065885.1 of Ilumatobacter sp. Taxonomy (GTDB): domain Bacteria; phylum Actinomycetota; class Acidimicrobiia; order Acidimicrobiales; family Ilumatobacteraceae; genus Ilumatobacter. The sequence goes on from NZ_JASJCS010000009.1 coordinate 92,169, forward strand.
CAGAACGGGTGGCCGGCCGGGTCGGCGTAGACGCGCAGCGTCTCGACCGGATCGTCGACGCGATCCTGCAGCAACGACGCGCCGAGCCCGAGGGCCCGCTCGTGCTGCACGTCGAGCTCGGCAAGGGTCGGGACGGTCAGGTCGAGGTGGAGTTGCTGCGGGACGGCGGGATCGGGCCAGGTCGGCGGCGACAGCTCGTCGACCTGCTGCACGGCGAGTCGCGCCTCGCCACCACGGTCGAGCAGGACGAGCCACTCCTCGCCCTCAGCGTCCGGCGCACCGCCGGCAGGTGGCTCGTCGCCGGGCCGGTACGTGTAGCCGAGCAACCGGCGGTAGAACTCGGCGAGCTCGCGCGCATCGGTCGCATCGAGCACGACGGCGCGCAGTTCGGCGAAGCTCTCACTCACGTCCCGATCATGCCACCCGGTCGGCGTCGCGCACGCCGACCTCGGACGCCTGTCGAAATCGACCGCTTCGTTCGTGGTAGGGATGTCGGCACCCGGCCGACCCAGCGACATGCGGCACCGCCGCGGAGGAGACAGCACGATGAGCAAGGTTTCGATGATCGGCACGATCAGGTGCCAGGAGGGCAAGGGCGACGAGATGGCGGCGGTGCTCGCCACGATGGTCGACGCGGCCGCCGGTGAGCCGGGCTGCGAGATCTACTCGTACCACCGGGGCCCCGACGACACGTTCTGGTTCTTCGCGCTGATGTCCAACGAGGAGGCGATGAAGAGCCACGGCCAGAGCGAGGCGATGCAGGCCGCGATGCAGGACTTCATGCCGCTGATGGCGGAACCACCGCAGATGTCGCCGGCCACGCCGATCGCAGCGCTCGGCTTCGATCTGTGACGTCGCCGCTCGCGCATCCGTGAGCCTCGACCCTGACGAGCTCGGCGCCATCTACCGCCGCGAGGTCGGACGGTGCACGGCGACGCTCGTCCGGGCGCTCGGTGACGTCGATCGGGCGGAGGACGCCGTCGCCGATGCGTTCGCCATCGCAGCCGAGCGCTGGGCCGCCGACGGGGTGCCGCCCAACCCGGGCGGCTGGATCACGACGACCGCACGCAACCGCGCGATCGATCGCATCCGCCGCGAGGCCAGCCGCACGACACGCGAACGGGCCGCGCTGGACCTGTATGGCGACGACCGTGGTACGGGCGTGGGCATCCCGGACCTCGGCAGCTTCGACGCGGTACCCGACGACCAACTTCGGCTGATCTTCCTGTGCTGCCATCCGGCGCTGCGTCCCGAGGCACAGGTCGCGCTGACGCTGCGCCTGCTCGGCGGCCTCACGACGAGCGAGATCGCCAGGGCCTTCCTGGTGCCCGAACCGACCATGGGCCAGCGGCTCAGCCGTGCCAAGCGGAAGATCCGTGACACGCACATGGCGTATCGGCTGCCGGACGAGGACGAGCTCCCTCGCCGACTCGGCCCGGTGCTCGCGACGATCTACCTGATCTACACCGAGGGCCACGCCGCAACCGCGGGCGACGACCTGATGCGGCCTGCGCTCACCGGTGAGGCGATCCGGATCACCGAGACACTGGTCGAGCTCCTGCCGGACGAGCCTGAGGCCGCCGGACTGCTGGCGCTGATGCTGCTGACCGAGGCCCGCGCGCCGGCGCGCGTCGACGTCGCCGGCAACCTCGTGCCGCTGCCCGACCAGGATCGATCGTCGTGGGACCGCGCGTCGATCGCAGAGGGCCACCGGCTGGTGCGCGCGTGCCTCGACCGCGACGAGCCCGGCCCGTACCAGCTCCAGGCGGCGATCGCAGCAGTCCACGCCGACGCCCCCACCGCCGGCGAGACCGACTGGGCGCAGATCGTCGCGCTGTACGACCATCTGCTGGTGTTCCGGCCCAACGACGTCGTGCGCCTCAACCGGGCGATCGCGGTGATGGAACACGACGACGCCTCGGCCGCACTCGCCGCGCTCGAGCGGATCGACCTGCCGCTGTACCACCTCTTCCATGCGACACGCGCGGAGGCGCTGCGCCGGGTCGAGCGCCGCGACGAGGCCGCGGAGGCGCTGGGCCGAGCGATCGCGCTGGCCAGCAACGCCACCGAGCGCCGCCACCTCGAGCGGCGCCTCGCCGAGTTGGTGTGACCGAGCCGCTGTCGAAGTCGTCCGACGCGTTCGTGGACATGTTGGATGTGGGAATCGCCCGCACGCACACATCGAGGAGCACCGATGAGTCAGTACCTGTTGTCCGTCCACTCGGTCGAGGGGGCCGCCCGCCCCGACATGACCCCCGAGGAGATGGAGGCCTCGATGTCGCGCGTGATGGCGCTCGAAGCCGAGATGAAGGAATGTGGAGCGTTCCTGTTCGGCGGGGCGCTGGCCGACCCGGGCTCGGCCACCGTCGTGCGGTCGGCAGGTGACGAGATGGTGATGACCGACGGCCCGTTCGCCGAGGCGAAGGAGCACATCGGCGGCTTCTACATCATCGATGCGGCCGACCTCGATGCAGCACTCGAATGGGCCGGCAAGGTCGTCGATTGCATCAAGGCGCCGATCGAGGTCCGTCCGTTCCAGCACGTGAGCGGCTGAGCGACGACGCGGGTCAGTCGTCGTCGCGTTGGAGCAGACGGATGATCTCCGTCTCGGCTGCCCAGGGGTCGTCGACGAGCAGCACGCGGACTCGACTGCGATCGGCCGGGCCGACCTCGGCCGGGATCATCTCGATGACCTCGTCAGCGGTGATGGCACCGTCGACGTAGGCGTCGATCACACCGCCGACGACGTCGTCGAGGTCTTCGTCGAGGTCATCCTCGAGCTCGTCGTCGTGCCGCTCGTCGAGCTCGTCGTCCTCGTCGACGAACGATCCCCACTCGGCCGCCCCCACCGGTGAGGCGCTCGCGATCGGCACGGCGATCAGCAGGGCGGCCACGGTGACGACCGGACCTCGGCGACGTACCAGCTCACGCCATGGCACGCCGGCGCGCAGCCAGTCGAGCGTGCGACGTCTGAGCAGCACGGCGCGGTAGATGATCGCGAGATAGGTCATCACCCATGCCGTGGCGGCGACGCGCCCGATCTCCTCACCGGGCCACCAGGCCAGATTGACCACGAGCGGGATCGCGACGAGGTGCATCGCGAAGGTGAACAGCGAGGCCTCGCCGAGCGGCAGCAGGAACCAGCCGAGGGTCCGGCGGAGCGGCACCCACAGCTCGTCGACGATCATCCAGAGCACCCGCAGATACAGCCCGACGACGAGGAGCGGCACCCACGGCATCGCGAACTCCCGGAGTGCCAGCGGCTCGGCGAGCTCGTCGCCGGCGATCCGTCGTCCGAGCTCGGGCCACGCCGACCAGCCGGTCGCGTGGAGCCAGGCGAGGGCGACGGCGAGTGCGAGCGCGGCGATGTCGATCGCACGACGGAACGGAACGCTCGTCCACCACGTCGCCACCCGTTCCCGGTGGTACCCGAGCAGCAGACCGCCGAAGAACAGCGGCGCGTTCGGGATCAGGGCCCGGAACGACGCGAACCCGAGCCGCATCGCCCCGTCGCCGGCGAGTTGGGCCAGCGCGTAGAGGCCGCCGACCGCGGCGACGACGATCCACGACCGGCCCGTCATCATGAGCCTCAGCGCGCCCACCGCCGCACCGAGGTAGAGCACGTAGGCGATCAAGATGTCCGCACCGTTGAAGGCGGTCTGCATCGTGACGACCTGCCCGATCCAATGCCACGCGCCCGTGAACGCACCGGCCTCCAGCTCGCCCCACAGCTCGTAGCTGGTGGTGAGGGCGATCACGCCGAACGCAAGCGAGATGCCGATCGTCGCGAGATAGACGGTCCACGTCCGTGAGCTCAGCCGCGACGTCGCCTCGTCCGGCGTGCGGCCGATGCTGATGAACCCGAGCGTGAAGCCCGAGATGAACAGGAACGCCTCGGCGGCGGAGATCAGGAACTCGGACCGGCCGCTGGCCTCGTGAAGGAAGCTCTGCGACAGCCCGAAGTGGTTGATGGCCATCGCCGCCAGCGCGTAGCCGCGCAGCAGGTCGAGCCGCCGGTCTCGCCCTCCGGTGCTCGGATAGCGCCACCGGCGCCGATGGTCGACGGGTGGATCCGGCGCCGCGAGGAGGGTGTCCATGCTGCGCACCGTATGCAACCGACCCTGAGGCCAACCTGAGGATCGGCATCGCCAGTTCGCCGGCAGTGCTCGCCGGCCGCGGCCCGAGCGGTCGAATATCGTCGCCGGTGTGGACACCGACCTCGACGAACACGGCCGTCCGGAGCCTCCGATCGACGGCGACGAGACCGGGACGTTGCTGGGCTTCCTCGACTACCAGCGTGCGACCCTGGCCTGGAAGTGCGAGGGTCTCGACGCCGAGGGTCTGAACACCAGCGTCGCCGCCTCGTCGATGACGCTGGGCGGGCTGCTCAAGCACATGGCGCTCGTCGAGAGCAGCTGGTTCTCGCGATGGCTGCACGGCCGCGATCGACAGCCACCCTGGAACGCGATCGACTGGGACGCTCACCCCGACTGGGACTTCGAGTCGGCGGCCGACGACTCGCCGGAGGAGCTGACCGGTCTGTGGCGGGAGGCGGTCGCCAGCTCCCGGGCGCTGGTCGACGAGGCACTCGCGAGCGGTGGCCTCGACCAGGCGGCCAAGCGCACCTGGCCCGACGGCGACGCGCCGAGCCTGCGCTGGATCCTCGTGCACATGATCGAGGAGTACGCCCGCCACAACGGCCACGCCGACCTCATCCGCGAAGCGATCGACGGCAGCACCGGCGAGTAGCCGGGTGGGCCCGGCGGCACATGGCCGACACGACCGGACGGCGCCGTAGCATGACGTGATGGCGAAGGTTCGCTTCGAGGTCCGTCACGAGTTCACGTCGTCCGCACGCATCGTGTGGGACGAGCTCGTCGACTGGGAGGGCCATGCCGCGTGGGTGCCGCTGACGCGGATGGAGGTCGATCCGGGTGACCCCACCGCCGTGGGGGCGACCTTCACCGCCTACACGGGCGTTGGGCGGCTCGCGTTGCCGGACCGGATGCGAGTCGTCCGGTGCGACTGGACCGACTCGTCGTCGACGGGAGACTGCGAGGTCGAGAAGCTCGGACCGGTCCTGACGGGTCGGGCCGGCTTCACGGTCGAGCCCGCAGACGGCGACCGCGCCGTGTTGCACTGGTTCGAGGACGTGACCGTGCCGTACACCCCTCAGTTCGTGGCACCGGTGCTCGGCAAGATCGGTGCGGCCGGCTTCCGCGCCGGCATGCGCAGGCTCGCCAAGCAGCTGACGCAGCGCGGCCCGGAGGCGCCTGCTCCACCGAGCTGAACGCGTGGCGGCTGCGCGCCGCCTCGGCACACGTCGCCGTAAGCTCCGGCCGTGGGCTGGGACATCGCCGGCAAGCACGTGATCGTGACCGGTGGCAACTCCGGGATCGGGAAGGCGACCGCGGAAGAGCTCGCGAGGCGTGGCGCCCGGGTCATGATCACCGCCCGCGACCGCACCCGTGGCGAGACCGCAGCCGCCGACATCCGGCGAGCCGCAGGGGCCGAGGTCGCTATGGGTCTCGTCGACCTCTCCGATCTCGGCTCGATCCGTCGCTTCGCCGAGCAGTACCTCGGTGACCACGATCGGCTCGACGTCCTGGTCAACAACGCGGGCGTCATGAGCGGCGGTCGCCGGTTCACGCCCGACGGCTTCGAATGGACCTTCGGGGTGAACCATCTCGGTCCGTTCCTCTTGACGAACCTGCTGCTCGAGTCGATGATCTCGAGCGCACCCGCCCGCATCGTCAACGTCAGCTCCGGTGCCCACCGCAGCGCGGCGGACGGGCTCGACATCGACACTGTTGCGAGTGGCGCAGGCGGCTACTCGGCATCGAAGGCGTATGCGAGGTCGAAGCTGGCCAACATCCTGTTCACGGTCGAGCTCGAGCGGCGGCTCGACGACACCGGCGTCATCGCCAAGGCCCTCCACCCCGGTGTCGTCGCCACCTCGTTCGGCAAGGGGGACGAGGGGGCCCGATGGATGGGCCTGCTGATGACCGTGCTGAAGCCGGTGCTCCGCAAGCCGTCGCAGGGCGCTTCGACGTCGGTGTTCCTCGCGACCGCCGACGACGACGTGGTCGGCCGGGCGCTGTACTGGTCGGACTCGTCACCCGACGAACCGATTGCCGCGGCTGTCGATCCCGACGCCGCTCGCCGCCTGTGGTCGCTCAGCGAGCGACTCACCCGGCTCGAGCGCTGATCGGGCTGCGTCACGGCACCTGTTCGCCGGTTGCCCGTCGATCACACACCCTCAGCGGGTGGCGGTGTAGCAGAACCGCGCCAGCAGGCCGGCGTCGATCGCGTCCAGCGTCTCCCGCCGCCTCCCCGCACGTTCGTCGTAGGGCTCGTCACCCATCGATTGCCGGAGATCCGCCTCGTGGTCGGCCATCGCGTCGATCCAGCGAGCCTGCGTGGCCCGGTACTCGGCGGTCACGTCGACGGCCTCGATCTCGCCGAAGCCGGCCGACCGGAGCAGGCTGACGTAGCTCGTCGGCACCGCCACCGCCGGCGGGCCCGTCCGGTGCGCTCGCCGACGCTCGGCATGCGTCAGACCCGGTCGGGGCTCGATGACCAGGAACGCCAGACGACCTCCGGGCTTCAAGACCCTCCGACACGCTCTCAGCACGGAGAGCTTGCGGCGGACTCAACACAGGAGGTCGCCGTGCACGACCGCGTCGACTGACCTCGACCGCAACGGGATCGACTCGGCGTCGCCCTGGACCGCCGCGCTCCGTTCGGCCAGGCCGTCGGCCACCGCTCGCTCTCGCGTGACACGGCTGCCGTCGAGGACCGGATCGACGCTGACGACCGAGCAACCGTGACGACTGGCGAGATACAACCCCGGCCAGCCACAGCCCGAACCGACGTCGAGCAACCGACGGCCCGGCGCGAGCATCAGGGCCTCCCCGAGCGCGTTCGCCTGGTCGCGAGTCGTGTAGCCGCTTGCCTGGTAGTCGGTGCCGAGCGTGGCGAGCTCTGCGGCGAGCGCCGCGGGCGTCCCCGATTCGGCGTAGCGCTCGGCGAACCGCTCGACGTCGTCGACCATGCCACCAGTGTCGCGGTTCTGGGCTGTCGGCGCGACGGCGGGCCGATCGTTCGAGCGATGACGCCCGCATCGCGCACGGCGAGAC
>NZ_JASJCS010000074.1 GCF_030065885.1 Ilumatobacter sp.
GGGCGGTGCACTTCAACGCCAAGATCCTGATCATGGACGAGCCCACGGCGGCGCTCGGCCCGGCCGAGACCGCCCAGGTCCGCGAGCTCATCGAGCAGCTCCGGACCGAAGGGATCGGCATCTTCCTGATCAGCCACGACATCCACGACGTGTTCGACCTCGCCGACCGGATCAGCGTGATGCTGCAGGGCAAGCTCGTCGGCACGGTGAACAAGCACGATGTCACCAAGGACGACGTCCTGGCGATGATCATCGCCGGCAAGCAGCCCGGCGAGGCATCCTCCGAGGAGCTCGCCGAGCTACACGATTGATGATCGGGCTTCGCCGCTGATCAACAGGCTGCGCATGACCGGCCAAGCCGGATCGGCTGCGCCTGCCGAGCTCGGCCCAAGCCGCCGGCGCGACGCAATCGGCCGGAGACATGAGCCGCCCCACGACGCGACCGCCGAGCCGGCTCGGCTGCTCCTGCCGAGCTCGCCGCCTCCGCTCCGCTCCGACGCTCACCCGCCTCGCCGACGCGACGCGATCGACCGGAGACATGAGCCGCCCCGCGACGCGATCGCCAGCCGGCTCGGCTGCTCCTGCCGAGCTCGCCGCCTCCGCTCCGCTCCGACGCTCGCCCACCGCGCCCGTGCGACGCGATCGACCGGAGACATGAGCCGCCCCACGACGCGATCGCCAGCCGGCTCGGCTGCTCCTGCCGAGCTCGCCGCCTCCGCTCTGCTTCGACGCTGCGAGCCCTCCGGGCTCGGCCCACCCCGCCGACGCGATGCGATCGACCGGAGACATGAGCGCCGCCCGACGCGATCGCAAGTCGGATCGCCGGCGCGACGCGGTCGGCCGGTGACATGATCGCTGCGCGACTGCCGCACGACGCGGGCGCCGAGGGCGTCAGCCGCCGGCGAGGGTGGCGAGGTGGCGCCAGCGGGGAACCACGACATCGTCGATCACCGTCCGTCGATCGGCCGGCGCCGCGCGTGCCGCTTCACCCCACAACGCCCGACCGACCATGAAGCCCGCGGCACCACCCTCGACCGCGGCAGCCACCTGCTCGGCGAACGAGTCGAACGACCCGCCGCCCGACAGCAGTGTCCACGGCTGATGACATCGCTCGGTGACACGAGCGCACGCGGCCACCCGCGCCCGGCGATCGCTCACCAGGCCCGGATCGACGGGGAACGGCAGCTTCAGCAGCTCGGCTCCGAGCTCGGCGAACCGCTCGACGGTCGCCAGCACGACCCCCTCGCGGTCGGCAGGGTCGTCGAGTCCCCAGAACAGTGGCTCGAGCACCAGCGGCAGGCCGGCGGCGCGGCATCGGGCGAGCACGTTGCGGGCGACGGCGGTCTGGGTGTCGGCCAGCTCGGCGTCGGGCCGGTACGGCAGCAGCAGCTTCGCAGCCGACGCGCCCGCCGCCGCAGCCTGCTCGGCCGACCACCCGTCGAGCACCGATGTCGGCTGCGCGCCGGGGTCCGCGAGATAGCCCTGCGACTCGAGCGCGGCGATGAACCCGACGCCAGGTGCCACGGAGCCGTCGTCGACGAGCTGCGGGATCGAGTACTCGGGTTCGAGCATCACGCCGGTCGCATGCGGCGAGATCGCACGCACGAGCTCCCGCTTGATGTCGGTCATGGTCTCCGTCGCGACCGAGTCGGGATCGTCGGGCTGCAGGAAGACGCGCAACGAGTCGCGATGATCGACGGCGAGCACGCGGAACCACCCCGCGTCGTCGCGGACGTCGTCGAGGCTCACGTCGTCGGCACGACCGGGAGGCTCCAGGCGCCCGCGTCCCAATCCGCCTCGATCCACGTGTGCTCGGCGTGGAAGCACGGAGGCGTCCGCCGCTCGTCGAGCTCGAGGTCGCCGGCGAGGTAGTTCAGGAAGTACATGTTCGAGCCCGGCGACGCCACCGAGGTGTGGTACCCCTTCGGCACCAGCGCGACATCGCCGTCGCCCGCGACGATCACCTCGTCGAGCTCGTCGCCGGGCCCGTGGCCGTCGGTGAAGTTGCGGTGCAACACGTAGCCCTCGGGCCGATCGAGCCGGAAGTAGTAGACCTCCTCGAGGTACGGCGAGCCCTCCGAGCCGTCGTGGCGGTGCGGCGGCCAGCCCGCCCAGGTCCCGCGCGGCACGTACACCTCGTAGAGGATCAGGTGCTCGGCCGGCAGCGGGTGGGCCAGGGCGTGCACGACCTGGCGGTAGGAGGTGCCACCGCCACGGATCTCGCTGCGCATCTCCGACGGCTCGAAGACGCGTGTCGGCAGCCTGCCCTCGGCGGGCGCCGAACCGACCGACACCGTCACCGCCGAGTCGGTCTCGACCACGTACTCCACCCCCGGCGGCACGTACACGATGCGGCCGACCTCGTCGAACACCGACGACCGGCCGACGTCGACGGTCAGACCGTCGACGAGCACGCGACCGGCCCCGCTGAGCGTGACGATGGCGGTCTCGCGTCCCGCGACGAGGCCGCGGTTCGGCCTGCCCGCACGGACGTCGACCACGGCGAACGCGAGGTTCGCCCAGCCCGCCGACTCGGGGGTGACGTCGATCACGGTCCCCGGTCCGCCCGCCGGCCGGATCGGTTCGGTGCGTGCTGCATTGCTCATGTCATCCCTCCGTGCCGAGGCGCTCCTCCTTGAAGCGCTCGAGGATCAGTCTGGTGGTGAGTGGGGTCGTACCGAGCCGCTCGCTGGTGATCGCGGTCGACAGCGTGGTGTCGTAGGGGACGACACCACGCTCCATGCCACCCGGCTCGGGCGGCCCGTACCGCAGGAGCGAGCGATCGAGATCGAACACGTCGCACGTCAGCTCGGCCAGCTGTCGCCGGGTCACGGGCTCGGCGCCGCAACAGTGGAAGACGCCGGTCGCACCGATCGCTGCGATTCGGTGCATCACGCGGCCGCACTCGCTGGCCAGGCTCGGCGTCGCGACGTTGTTGATGTCGGGCGCCTCCCAGACGGTGAACGTCCGGCCCTCGGCGAGCGCGTCGACGATCGACGCGGCGAGGTACCCGAATCCGCGGTCCTGACGCCTGACGGTCGTCGGTCGCGCCAGGTGGTGGCCCTGCACGGCCGAGACGCGGGCGACCGCCCCCCGGGTCGCGAGGTGTCGAACCGCCTCCTCGCTGGCGAGCTTCAGCACGCCGTAGAGCGTGGTGGGGTTCGGGGGCGTGTCCTCGGCGGCCGGGCCTTGCGTGCCGTCGAACACCCAGTCGGTCGACACCAGGATCAGCAGCGCCCCGACCCGGTTCGCGGCGTCCGCCAGCGTCTCGGTCGTGCCCACGTAGCACTGCCACGCGAGGCGACGGTCGGCGTACATGAGGTCGTGGTCGTTGAGGATCATCGAGTGGACGATGACGTCGGGTCGCCGACGTTCGACGCTCGCGATGACCGCCGCCGGGTCGAGCACGTCGAGGCGCTCGAGCGACAGCCGGGGGTCGGGGTGGTCCGACCGGACCGGGCAGTGCACGTCCGCGCCCTCGGCTGCGAACGCCGCTGCGATGTTCGAGCCGACGAAGCCGGTCGCGCCGGTGACGTATGCCCGCATCATCCGATGTCGTCGACCCGAACGAGTCGCGACTCGCGCACCGACAGGCCGGCGGCGAGCCCGAGCACGAGCGGTGCCCGGCCGTCGGCGAGCGAGACCGGCGTGGGCGTGCCGTCGCGCACCATCGAGAGGAAGGACTCCCACTCGGCCAGATACGACGGGATGTAGCGGTCGAGGAAGAAGTAGGGCACGGTCGAGAGCTGCCCGCCATCGGCGTTGCGGTACACGCTGGTGGTCGTGAGCGGGTTGTCCGACGCGGCCATACCACCCGAGCCGAAGACCTCGACCCGCTGGTCGTAGCCGTAGACGGCCTGGCGTGAGTTGTCGATGGTGGTGATCGCCCCGTTCTCGTGACGCATCGCGACGACCAGCGTGTCGTAGTCGCCGGCCTCGCCGATCGCGGGATCGACGCGTACCGAGGCGTGCGCGAACACGTCGACGACCTCGCTGCCCGTGACGAACCGAGCCATGTCGAAGTCGTGGATGGTCATGTCGAGGAAGATGCCGCCCGACACCTCGATGTACGACACCGGCGGAGGCGCAGGGTCGCGGCTCGTGATCCGGACGAGGTGCACGTCGCCGACGTCACCGTCGGCGACGCGATCACGGACGAGGCGATGGCTGGGATCGAAGCGTCGGTTGAACCCGACCTGCACGGGGATGCCGGCGGCGTCGGCGGCTGCGATCCCGCGGTCGACCTGGTCGAGCGCCAAAGACAGCGGCTTCTCGATGAACACCGGCTTGCCGGCCGCCGCTGCCTGCACGAGCAGGTCGATGTGCGTGTCGGTCGACGAGCAGATCGCGACGGCGTCGACCTCGGGGTGTTCGATCAGCTCGTCCGGCGACGCCGCAACCGCTGCGTCGTACCTGGCGCCGGTGCGTTCGGCTGCCTCGCCGACGACGTCGTAGACCGCGCCGAGCGTCAGTCCGTCGATGCGCCCCGACAGCAGGTCGGCGTGCATGACGCCGATCCGCCCGCAGCCGAGCAGGCCGATTCGCAGTGGTGTGGTCATGGCGTCCTCTCCTCCAGACGGCTCACGATCCGATCGCCGATCCGTTCGACGCGGTAGGCGCCGATCGGCTCGCGGGCCGGCCGGCGCATGGCCGCTCCGGTGCGAGCGTCGAATCGGGCGTTGTGCTTCGGGCACTCGATCTGCCCGTCGACGATCGCACCTCCGGCGAGGTGGACCTGCTGGTGACTGCAGAGCCCGTCGCACAGCGCGAACTCGTCTGCGGTCACCCTGCCGAGCACATAGGTGCGACCGCCGACGTCGAACCGCCGCAGCTCACCGACGTCGAGCGAGTCCGCCGCACCGAGATCGACGGCACCGTCGGGTCCGTGGGCCCAGTTGGTCTCGCCCACCGTGATGCGGTGCCGGGGTGCGCCGGCCACGTCGGGAACGTCGAGCGGGATCTCGTACGCAGGGTCGCGTCGCTGGCGTGCGAGCGTCGTGAAGATCTGGCGGTACGCCGCCGGCGTCGAGGGGACGGCAGGCGCGAGCTGGTCCTTGATCTCGTCGTGGAGCGCGGGAAGAGCGTGGTACGGCACGCTCGGGAACATGTGGTGCTCGACGTGGTAGTTCATGTTCAGGTACAGGAATCGGAGCACCGGGTTCATGTACACCGTGCGCGTGTTGTAGCGGTGGTCGAGCACGTTCTCGCGCATGCCCGCGTGCTGGGTGATGCCGAAGAAGACCATCAGCCACGCCCCGTAGATCGTCGGGAGCCCGACGAACAGGAGCGGCACGACGGACCACCACCAGAGGCTGGCGAACGCCGACGCGGCGACGATGCCGACGAACACGCGGGACTCCCACACGACCCGGCGGAGCTCGGTGTCCGGCACGAAGTCGGCGGCCTCGTCGTCGATCCGACCGAACGAGTGCTCGACGAGCCGCCGGAACATCTGCGCGCCGCCCCGGAGGTGGGTGTAGGCCAGCACCGTGCGGACGAGGTCGGGCGGCCGCTGGAACACGATCTCGGCGTCGCGACCGACCACGAGGGTGTCGGTGTGGTGGCGGTAGTGCGACCACCGCCAGACGGTCGGGCCACGCCACAGCAGGAACGACGCGAGGTAGTAGACGGCGTCGTTCGCGCGACCCGACCTGAATGCGGTGCCGTGCCCGCACTCGTGCCACCGGGCGTCCGCCGCACCTCCGGCGAGCGCGCCGTACACCACGAACGCGGGAAGCGACCACCACGACCAGAGCGACACGTACGCCACCACGGCCGAACCGACGAGCAGGAGCAGCCAGACCATCGTGTCGACCGCCGCCCGGCCGTCGGATCGCGCCTGCAGCTCACGCAGGCGCCCGTCGGCGATCTCGGGGAGGAACCACTCGGCGTTCGCCAGGCCTCGCTCGACGGCGACGAGCGACGAGTCGCCCGTCAGGCCGTAGTCGACGACGGTCACGGGACCGGCTCGTCGATCGGCGGTGGCAGCGGCCAGTTCCCGGCCCCGAGCACGGTCTGGTCGTAGTCGATGATCGAGCCGGTCATCATGCCCGCTTCGTCGCTGAGCACGAAGGCCAAGGTGCGCGCCAGCTCGTCGGGCTTGATGAGGCGACCGAACGGGCGGTCCGCTTCGGCCCGCTCGAGCCAGTCGTCGCCGCCGTCGTGGTACTTGCGCTGGATCGCGTCCTCGCCGGGGGTGTCCATCCAGCCGGGGTTGACGGTGACGACGCGGACGTGGTGGCGCATCAGCTGGAACGCCAGCGACTTCGTCATCGTCATCAACGCGCCCTTCGACACGCTGTAGGCGGTGATGAACTCGGGGCCGCCGTACCCGGCGACGCTGCCGACGTTGACGACCGACGCCGGGAGCTGGTTGCGGCGTGCGATGCGGGCCACGCCCTGCGTCAGCAGGAACGGCGCCCGGACGTTGACCGCCATCATCGAGTCCCAGAAGTCGGCGGTGGTCGTCCACACGTCGCCCCGGTCGGTGATCGCGCCGCAGTTGGCGAGGCAATCGATGCGGCCGAAGCGGTCGTCGGCGGCGTCGAGCAGCGACTGCACCGCATCGGCCGATCCGAGGTCGGCCGGGACGAAGGCTGCGTCACAACCGAGCACGCCGAGCTCGTTCACGACCGCACCGCCGCGCTCGGCATCGCGGCCCGTGACCACCGCGCCGGCGAGACCGTCGGTGGCCATGTTCACGAGCAGGGTCCGGCCGAGGCCCTGCGTCGAGCCGGTGACGAGCGCCGTCTTGCCGTCGAACCGGGCCATCACCAACCCACCCGCTGTGCCGCCTTGCCGGCGTCGAGCTCGGCGCGGGCCGCGAGCACCTCGTCACGCGTGCTGACCTCGGGCACGCCGACCTCCCAGAACGACCCGCCCTCGGTCCACGTGTACGCGTCGGTGCTGAGCGCGATGACGGTCGTGCGGTCGTTGCCTCTGGCGCGCTCGAACGCGGCTTCGAGTTCGGCAACGGTCGAGACCCGCTCGGTGCGGCACCCCATGGCCTCGGCGTGGGCGGCGAAGTCGACGCGCACCTCCTCGACGATGTTGGCATCGGCGATCAGGTTGTTGAACGGCACGCCGCCCTGGCCGGTCTGCAGCCGGTTGATGACGGCGAAGCCGCCGTTGTCGCACACGATCACGATCAGCTTGTGGCCCGAGAGCACCGAGCTGTAGAGGTCGCTGTTCATCATGAGGTACGAACCGTCGCCGACGAAGACGACCACCTCCCGATCGGGTCGTGCCATCTTGGCGCCCCAGCCACCCGAGATCTCGTAGCCCATGCACGAAAAGCCGTACTCGGCGTCGAAGGAGTGCACGACGTCGGAGCGCCAGCCGTTCACGAGCTCGCCCGGGAAGCCGCCGGCCGCGGTGAGGGCGTAGGTCGACTCGTCGGCGAGGCGGTCGACCGCTCCGACGACCTGGGCGTACGTCGGCAGCCCGCTGTCCGAGCCGCCGTCGGCAGCCGCGATCTTGTCGATGTAGGCGTGGTACTGGGCGGCCTCCGAGGCGCAGGTGGCGGACCACGAGTCGTCGGCGCGGAAGCCGCCCAGTGCGGCGCTGAGCTCGGCGAGCGTCTCACGGGCGTCACCGACGAGCGGCATCGCGAGGTGCTTCGTGGCGTCGAATCGCGCCGTGTTCAAGCCGATGATCTTCGCCCTCTCGAACACGGTCCACGAGCCCGTCGTGAAGTCCTGCAGCCGGGTACCGACCGCGAGCACCACGTCGGCTTCTGCGGCGAGTGCGTTGGCGGCCGTGCACCCGGTCACGCCGATCGTGCCGGCGTGGAGCGGGTGGGACTGCGGCACCGACGTGCGGCCGGCGACGGTCTCGGCGACCGGGATGTTGTGGCGCTCGACGAACGAGCGCAGCTCGTGCTCGGCGTCGGACCAGTGGGTGCCACCACCTGCGATCACGAGCGGCTTCTCGGCGGCGGCGAGCGCCGCGGCCGCCCGCTCGAGCTCGCTGCGGTCGGGCCGTGGCCGGCGCAGCTCGTGGACGCGCTCGTCGAAGAACGCGATCGGGTAGTCGTAGGCCTGCGCCTGCACGTCCTGTGGCAGGCCGACGAACGCAGGGCCGCAATCCGACGGGTCGAGCATCGTGTTGACCGCATGGGGCAGCGACTGGACGACCTGCGCCGGGTGCGTAATGCGGTCCCAGTACCGCACGACCGGCCGGAAGGCGTCGTTGACGGTGTCCGACGGCGCGTCGAAGCGCTCGACCTGCTGCAGGACGGGGTCGGGGATGCGCGACTGGAACGTGTCGCCGGCGAGCAACAGGACCGGCAGCCGGTTGGCCATCGCCACGCCGGCCGCCGTGACCATGTTCGTCGCCCCCGGACCGATCGACGACGTCGCGACCATGATCTGCCGTCGCTTCGAGGCCTTCGCATGACCGACGGCGGCGAGGGCCATCCCCTGTTCGTTCTGACCGCGCCACGTCGGCAGCTCGTCGCGGTGCTGTTCGAGAGCGTGCCCGAGGCACGTCACGTTGCCGTGCCCGAAGATCGCGTACACGCCGGGGAAGAGCGGGACGCGTTCGCCGTCGACGACGGTGCGCTGCGCGATGAGGTAGCGGACGATCGCCTCGGCGGTGGTGAGTCGAACGGTGTCCATCAGGCATCCTCCTGTCGGATCGAGGTGACCGTCTCCCACGAGCCCGACTCGCACGAGCGCAGCCAGGCGTGCTGGAAGCTGACGTACTCGACCGCCTGCGCGAACCCGGGCTCGTGCTGCTCGCCGGCGGCGACGGCGGTGAGGAACTCGTGGTTCTCGATCACCTTCAGGTCCTCGTAGCCGATCGAGTTCGCATCGCCGGGAACGAAGTGCCCGTGGAACGGGTAGCGATCACCGGCGTAGACCTTCGTGTACCCGCGCGGAGCGGTGCCGGTCTCGTCGACGAGGAAGACGTCCATCTCGTTCATCGTCTCCAGATTCCAGCGGAGCGCGCCCTTCGTGCCGTACACGTCGAAGGCCATCTGCGACTCGGGACCGATGATCGCGCGCGACGACTCGAACGTTCCACGCGCGCCGTTGTCGAACACGACCATCGCGGCTGCGTAGTCCTCGTTCGTGACGGCCCCGGTCGGGTCGTCGGGCCGGCCGCGGTCGTAGTGGGTCCCGCCGGCCCTGGGCAGGGGGCGCTCCTTGATGAACGTCTCCTGCGTGCCCGAGACCGACGTGATCGGGCCGACGAGCATGTGGGCGAGGTCGACGGCGTGGGAGAGGATGTCCGACGAGACGCCGTGGCCGGCCTCGTCGACGAGGAACCGCCACGAGAGCAGACCCATCGGGTCGGCGCCGTACATCGAGAAGAAGCGCCCCCGGTAGTTGGTGATCTCGCCGAGCGCACCGCTCTCGATGAGCTGCTTCGCGTGCTGCACGAGCGGCGCCCACCGGTAGTTGTAGCCGACGCCCGTCACGACGCCGGCTCGGCGCGCGGCGGCATCGACGCGCACCGTCTGGTCGGGCTTGCCGCCGACGGGCTTCTCGCAGAACACCGCCTTGCCGGCGGATGCGGCCGCGCACGCCACCTCCTCGTGCAGCATGTTGGGCGCGGTCACGTACACGACGTCGACGTCGGAATGGTCGACCACCCCGTGCCACGAGTCGACCGACTCGCGGAACCCGAACCCGTCGGTCGCCTGCTCGCGCCGCCCGGCGACGTTGTCGCCGCAGACGACGAGGTCGACGTCGAACGTGCGGTCCGGGAAGAGCGACGAGATGCGGGCGGCGGAGCGGGAGTGGGCCTGGCCCATCCAGCCGAACCCGACGACACCCAGTCCGAGTCGCGGTCTCATCGGCGACCCCCTCGTGGCGCCGGCGGCAACGGCCGGTGAGCGTGCCCGACGCTCACGCCGCACCCCGTTCCGCCAGGAAGGCGTCGATCTCGTCGAGCGTCGGCATGTCGTCGGCGCACATCAGCCGTCCGGCGACGATCGCGCCGGCCGCGTTCGCGAAACGGACGATGCGCGCCGGGTCCCATCCCTCGAGGAGGCCGTGGCAGAACGCGCCGCCGAACGCATCGCCGGCGCCGAGCCCGCAGACCACCTCCACCGGGAACGGCGGGATCCGCTCTCGATCGCCCGCCTCGGTCGCGACCATCACGCCGTCCTCGCCGAGCTTGACCACGGCGACCTCGACGCCGATCGCCAGCAGCCGGTCGGCCGCCTCGTCGGGATCGGCCGTGCCGACGGCGATCTCGCACTCGGCGCGGTTGCCGATGGCGATCGTGACGTGCTCGAGCATCGGCGCGATCTGCTCGCGGGCGGCGGCGGGCGACGACCAGAACATCGGTCGCCAGTCGAGGTCGAGCACCGTGTGGGCGCGGCGTGCGCGCTCGCCGAGCACGCGGCGAACGGTGCCCCGGCTCGGCTCCCACGCGAACCGCGACGCCGGTACCCACAGGATCGGCACCGTGCGGGCCACGTCGAGATCGACGTCGTCGATCACCAGTCGCTGATCGGGCGCTTCCGGCCGGCGGTAGAAGAGGACGGTCGGGTCCTCGGGTGGGTCGAGCTCGGCGAAGGCGAGCGGTGTGGGTAGCTCGGGGTCGGTGCGCACCCACCGCACGTCGACGCCGAACGTGTGCTCGAGCGCGTGACGCACGTAGGCGCCGAAGGGGTCGTCGCCGACCTTGGTGACCGTGGCGGCATGATGGCCGAGCCGTGCCGCGGCGACGGCGACGTTGGTCGACGTGCCGCCGATCGACTTCCGGTACGTCGTCACATCGGTCATCGACACGCCGAGCTGCTCGGCGTAGAGGTCGACGCTGACGCGCCCGATCGTGAGGAGCTCTGGAACCGTCACGATGCCGCGGGCGACTCAGTCGGGCGTGGTCAGGTCTTCGTGCCGGATCGTTCCCGCCGCCTCGAGCTCGTGCTCGAGCGCCTGGAGCTCGGCGCCGCCGGCCATCAGCTGGGTCAGCTCGTCGATCGAGATCTCCTCCTTGGCGAACGAACCCATCGACTGGCCGCGGTTGAGGATCAGGAAGCGGTTGCCGACCGGGTAGGCGTGGCGCGGGTTGTGCGTGATGAAGATCACGGCGAGGCCCTGGTTGCGAGCCTCGACGATGCGCTTCAGTACGACGCCGGACTGCTTGACGCCGAGCGCCGACGTCGGCTCGTCGAGGATGAGGACGCGGGCGCCGAAGTAGCCGGCGCGAGCGATGGCCACCGACTGCCGCTCGCCGCCGGAGAGTGTGCCGACGGGCTGTTCGGTGTCGCGGATGTCGATGCCCATCTTGGCCATCTCCTCCTTGGCGATCCGCTTCGCCTGCGGCTTGTCGATCCACTTCAGCGGACCGATGCGCTTCGTCGGCTCGGCCCCGAGGAAGAAGTTCCGCCACACCGACATGAGCGGCACCATCGCGAGGTCCTGGTACACCGTCGCGATGCCGTTCGACAGCGCGTCCCGCGGCGAGCCGAACCGCACCTCCTCGCCGTTCATCCGGATCGTGCCCTCGGTCTGCTGATGCACACCGGCGAGGATCTTGATCAGCGTCGACTTGCCGGCACCGTTGTCACCGAGCACGCACGTCACCTCGCCGGAGTTCACGAACGTGCTCACGTCGCGCAGGGCGATGATGTTGCCGTAGTACTTGTCGATGTTGTCGAGCTCGAGCAGGTGGTCCTCAGCCATGGAGGCCTCCTTCGTGGTTCGGATCGGTGAGCGTCGGCGTGGTGGCCGCACGCGGGCTCATCGGCGGATCCCCTCTGCCTTGAGTCGGATGAATCGGTTCGAGACCACGGCCAGCGCCAGGATCACGCCGAGGAACAGGAACCGCCAGTCGCTGTTCCAGCGGGCGCTCGAGATACCGATCAGGGGCATCGCCATGATCGCGGCGCCGACCGCACCACCGAAGACGGTCCCGTAGCCGCCGGTGAGCAGGGTGCCGCCGACGACGGCGGCGATGATGTACTCGAACTCCTCGCCGTCGCCGGTGTTGGCCTGGAGGGACTGGATCCGGAACGCGATCAGCAAGCCGACCAGCCAGGCGGCGAACGAGACGAGCATGAACAACTGGGTCTTGGTCCGGGCCGCCGGCACACCGACCTGGCGGGAGGCCTCCTTGTTGCCGCCGACCGCGTAGGTCCAGCTCCCGAACCGTGTGCGGGCGAGCACCCACACCATGACCGCCGTGAACAGGATGAACCAGAAGAGGCGGATCGAGGTCTTGGCGGGGGCGATCTCGGCGGCGATCTCCTCCTCGACGGTGAAGAGGAGCCGGAACGCCAACCCGACGACGACCGAGAGGCCGCCGACCATCAGCATCCGCGTGCCGAGCACGTCGGTGTCGTGATCAGGGTGACGGCGCTCGACGAAGCGGGTCGAGACGACCGCCCAGGCGAACAGCAGCACGCCCACGAACATGACCGCTGGGAAGAGAGCTGAGCGGAACTTCTCCGCCTCGGAGTCGACGAAGATCGTGACCGCGATGATCGCCGCTCCGAGGGCCATCGCCGACGTCGCGACGAATTTGGTGGCCGGGTTGATGCTCAACGAGGCCTGCGACGCGACCGCGAGCAGCATCATCCCGACTGCTGCCAACCCGACGAACAGGATGGCGCGCACGCCCTGGGTGGTGAACGGGAAGACGAGCTCGCGCTCCGATGACGAATCGATGATCAGCGCGACCACACCGGCCACCACGACGAGGCCGAGGCCGATCGCGATCCGGCGCGTCATCGCCTGACCGAGCTGCAGGCTGCCGCGGTCGGCGATCGGCTCGTAGCGCCACAGGGCGAAGCCGTGGAGGCCGACGATCACACCGGCGGCGATCACGACACCGAGCACGATGTTGGCGCCGGATCCGTCGGTCACGTGGAGGCCGATGCCGCCGCCGACACCGAGCGCCAGTCCGACGAGGAACTGCGGCAGGCCGGCAGGATTGAGGTGCTCGCGCCGTCGGAACCAGAGCTCGCACACACCGAGGACGATGATCACGAGCCCGAGCGCGATGAGCACGATGTAGAAGAAGTCACGGAGCTCGAACTGGTGGTCGTTGCGAGCCCACTCGGCGGCGAAGATCGGCCGCCAGAAGTCGAAGTCGGGGGCCTCGTCGGTGCGGCCGACCTGGATCTGGTCGACGAACCGCTTGGACAGGCCGAGCTTGAGCCCCTTCAGCGAGAAGAACGTGGCGAGCGTGATGATGAAGCTGGGCTGGCCCGTGCGTTCGACCATCGTGCCGTTCATGTAGCCGATGCCGAGCGCGACCGCGAGCGAGAGCGGGATCGCGATGAACAGCGGCAGCCCGAGACCGCCGAGGTCGCCGGTCTCCTTCACCAGCAGGATGATCAGGATGCCCATCGCCCCGGTCATCGCGCCGGAGGAGAGGTCGAACTCGCCGCCGATCATCAGCATCGACACGGCGACGGCCATGATGCCGAGGGTCGAGGCGATGTCGAGCCAGCCGAAGGTCTGGCCGACGGTCCCGAACGTGCCGGAGACGGCCCAGAAGAAGGTCCAGATCCCGGCGGCACCGATCAAGGCGCCGACCTCGGGCCGGACGAAGAGTCGTTGGAAGACCGATCGATAGGCGAGTCGCTCGTCGTCGGCCGGCGCGTGGGACCCGTCGTCAGCCGACGTCGAGACGTCGGCGGCTGGGTCGATGGAACTGTCGGTCTCGCTCACGTGCCCCCCTCTGGTTCGAGCGTGTCTGGTTGGCGCGGGTCGTCCGCGAGCGCGATCGGACGACGACGGGCCGTGCCGCAGACGGCGGGACCGGGCCGGGGCCCGGACCCGCCTCTGCGGTGAGTGGTGGTCGGATCAGCGAGTGCCCTGCTCGCTGAGCGCCAGCACGTCGGATGCGTTCTCGGGCGTGACGAAGCCCGGGCCGGTCAGCACCGGGAGACCGCCGCCGACGGTGTTCTGGTTGGTGACGTTCAGGAACAGGAACAGGACCGGCAGGTAGCCCTGCAGGTACTGCTGCTGGTCGACGGTGAACGCGATGTCGCCGGCCTCGATCGCGCCGAGCAGCTCGGGCGTGAGGTCGAACCCACCGATGGCGAGATCACGACCGAGGTCCTGCGCGGCGCGCAGCGCCGACATCGTGACGACGGGGCCGACGCCCAGCACAGCGTCGATGTCGGGGTCGGCGGCGAGGGCCGCGTTGATCGTGTTCTGCTGCTCGGTCGTGTCGGCGTCGAGGCCGACGAACTCGATGATCGTCTCGCCGCTGAACGTGCTCGCGAGGCCGTCGCAGCGCTCCTGGAGGCCGACGTTGCCCTGCTCCTGCTGGGCGCACAGCACCTTGGTGGCGCCCAGGTCGTTGAACCGGTTGCCGGCTCCCTGACCCGCGACGTCCTCCGTCTGGCCGACGTGCGTCAACGCACCGATGTTCTGGTAGTCGTTGGAGCCCGAGTTCAGCGTGATCACCGGGACGCCGTTGCCCACGGCGTCCTGGAGCGGTCCGACGAGTGCGTCGGGATCGGGCAACGACGCCGCGATGCCGTTGCTGCCCTCGGCGACCGCTGCCTCGATGTCCTGCACCATGACCTGGGCGTCGTTGACGCCGGGCTTCCACACGACGGTGACGCCGAGGTCCGCGGCTGCGGCGTCGGCGCCGCGCTTGACCACCGACCAGAACGGCCCGTCGTCGGAGTGCGTGATCATGTGGAACACGAGGTCCGAGCCCTGGGAGGCGTCGACCGTGTCACCGGAGTCGCCCGAGTCGCCCGAGTCGCCCGAGTCACCCGTGTCACCGGAGTCACCGGAGTCACCGGAGTCGCCCGAGTCGCCCGAGTCGCCGGAATCACCCGAGTCGCCCGAGTCACCGGAATCGCCGGAATCACCCGAGTCGTCTTCGACGGCGTCGTCGTCCGCGGTGTCGTCGTCGTCGCCGCCACAGGCGCCGGCGACCAACGCCAGCGCCGCGAGCGGCGCGATGATGGTACGCAGTTTCCTCATACGGGTATGTCCCCCTTGTTGTTGGTATCGGCAGTGATCGCCGAGGCGACCGACTGGAGAAACGCGACGCTGCGTGCGACGTCGCGACCTGGGCCCTCGCCGGCGGCCGGGAGGCCATCGGTGAGAGCGGCGTCTTGTTCGATCACGTAGTGACCGCGGTATCCGGTGGTCTCGAGCTGGCGGATCGTCGTCTCGATGGGAGCCTGCCCCTCGCCGAGCGACGGGAAGATCCCGGCCTGGACGGCCTCCATCAGCGTGAGCTCATCGCGATTGAGTGGCCCGACGTATTCGGTGGCCACGTCCTTCAGGTGCACGAGCGCGACTCGGTCGCCGTGCTCGACAGCGAATTCATACGGATCCAGCCCCCCAATGAGCATGTGCCCGGTCTCGAGCACGAAGGCGACACTACTCATTGCGACGACGCGCTCGATCTCCGGAGCGGTCTCGACGAGCGAGTCCACGTGGGGGTGGAACGCCTGGACGAGGCCGCGCTGCTCGCAGAGCTCGTCGATGCGCGCGAGGTTCTCGGCCATCGTGGACCACTGGTCGTCGGTCAGCTCGACGCGCTGCCAGTCGTCGGGGTCGGAGACGGCGCACGTGATGAAGCACGTGGCGCCCACGGCTGCGAGCAGGTCGGCCTCGGCAGTGGCAGACGCAAGTGTCTCGGCCGATCGTTCGGCGTCGTGGAGCACGAGGGCGTTGAAGCCACCGGTCAGGCGCATCCCGAACCGGTCGAGCAGGGCTCGCAGCTCGGACTCGTCGGTCGGGAGGTAGCCGACCGAACCGAGCTCGGTGGCGCGGAGGCCGAGCTCGGCCATCTCGCCGAGGACGCGCTCGACCGGGAGCTGTGCACCCCAGCCCGGCACTTCGCAGATCCCCCACGAGATGGGCGCAGAGCCCACCCGTTCCATGAAGCTGACGCTCACGTCCCCCTCGTCGCTGTTCCCCTCACCCCGTCCGGCCGTCGAGTCCCCACTCACGAGCCTGTTGGAGCGCTTCAACCGTTGAAGCGCTCCAATCATTGTGCTTGCATCGACAACTGTCAAGGGAGGGACGATGGTGAAGCCGACGATGGACGACGTCGCACGCAGGGCGGGCGTGTCGCGTGCACTCGTCAGCCTCGTCATGCACGAGTCGGAGAAGGTCAGCGACCGATCACGGATCGCGGTGCTGGAGGCGGCCGACGCGTTGGGCTATCGACCCAACCTGTCGGCGCGCCATCTCGCCAGCAAGCGGACCCGTACGTTCGGGTTGCTGATCAACGACCTGCACAACCCGTACTTCCCGAGCGTCGCCGACGGCATCAAGCGGTCGGCCGACTCGCACGGGTACCGGCTGCTCTTGAACAGCGCGTTCCTCAACGAACGCGACGAGCGGGCCGCGCTCGAGGGCTTCGTCGACCACAACGTCGACGGCGTGATCCTGACGGGCACCAAGGTGCCGCCGTCGTTCATCGAGCAGATCGCAGATGCCGTGCCGGTGGTGGTGGTGAGCCGGCCGATGCGATCGAAGCGGGTCGACACGATCAACAACGACGACCGGCTCGGTGCGCGCCTCGTCGTCGATCACCTGGTCGAGCTCGGGCACCGCGACATCTGCCACCTCGACGGCGGGCGTGGCGCGGGCGGCTCGCAGCGTCGCGCCGGCTACGAGGCGGCCATGCGCGCCCACGGCCTCGAACCGCACGTCGTGCCGGCGGCGTTCACGGAGGCTGCAGGCGCCAGGGCCGCCGCCAACGCGTTGAGCGGCGGACGTCGCGTCACGGCGATCTTCGCCGGCAACGACCTCAGCGCCGTCGGGGCGCTCGACGTGATCGACGATGCCGGTCTGGCGGTCCCGGGCGACATCTCGCTCGTCGGCTACGACAACACGTTCGTCGCCGCGCTCCGCCACATCGACCTGACCACGGTCGACCAGGGGCGTGAGTGCCTGGGCGAGCTGGCGGTGCGCGCCCTGCTCGAACGGATCGAGGAGGGCCGAACGGTGGCCACCCACCAGGTCACCCCACCGACGCTCGTCGCCCGTGGCACGACCGCTCCTCCGCCAGGGTGAGGTCGACTCGTGTGCGTCGGTTCGGGTGAGCTCAGGCCGAGCGACGACGCTCGACGAGCGCTGCGACCAGTCCGTCGAACTCGGCGGGCTCGAGGTCTCGTTCGAGCGCGTCGGTCATGATCGCCGCGTGCGACGGCGGCGTCAGGCCGTCGAGCGGCGGGTCGTTGTCGAGATTGGTGGGGAACGCGTAGCCGTCCGCGGCGGCGACGACCACGTTGGCGACCGCCCGCTCGGACATGCCACGGCGCCGCTGCCGCAGCACCGGGTAGACCGTGCGGCTCATCGTGATGCGATCCATCGTCTCCATCGCCCGCCCCATCGGCGACGAGATCTGGAGCAGGTTGGCCATCCGCTTGACGTCGCTCGTGACGTTGGAACCAGCCGCATGGAAGAGCGCCGGGTTGAACACCACCACGTCGCCCTTGTGCACCGGCAGTTGCGTCCGGTGCTCGTCGAAGTAGGCGACGAAGTCCGGTCGCCGCCAGGCCAGGTAGCCGAGCTCGTACCGCTGGGAGTACGGGAGGTACATCGTCGGCCCCGACTCGACGGGCATGTCGCAGTGCGCCACCGCACCCTGCAAGGTGAGCATCGGCGACAGCCGGTGGGCGTGCGCCGGGAAGTCCGCTGCTTCGTCGTCGGTCATGAAACCGAGGTGGAAGTCGCGGTGGGGCTGCTGGGCCTCGCCGCCGGGATTGACGACGTTGATCTGCGAGGAGATCTGGTAGCCCGGCCCGAGCCACGACTCGGCCGCGAGCGCGACCATGTCGTTGGCGTAGTAGTCGACGAAGACATCGGGATCGCGCAACGCGAGCTTCTCGATCGCGTTCCAGACCCGGTCGTTGGCGCCGGGCTTGGCGTAGTGGTCGCCGACCGCCCGGCCCTCCTCGTGCTGCTGGGCGATCATCGCCTCGAAGACGGCGGTCGCGCGGTCGACCACGGCGTGCTCGAACGCGCCGGCGAGGACGAAGATGCCGGCACCGGTCCCGAGCACGCCGGCGAGCTCGTCGCGGATCACCCGCCGCGACGTGCGGTCGCCGACGAGACCGGCGAGCGACGCTGCGTCGTAGACCGGCACGCGCTGCCGGACGTGCCTGGCGTGTGGCGGCCGCTCCCCCTCGACCTCGACCAGGGCTCGGAACTCGCCGAGGTCGCAGGCCTCCCGGCCGAACACATCGGTCATCGTCATCTCGGGCTCCCCTCGTTCGTCGCTCCGCGAGCGTAGGACTCAGCCGAAGTTCTCGAAGTACCGGCTCGGCGTCGGGCCCCGCTGGCCCTGGTACTTCGAACCCTTGGCGCCCTTGCCGTAGGGCTCCTCGGCAGCCGTCGTCATCTGCATGAAGCTGACCTGGCCGATCTTCATGCCCGGGTAGAGCGTGATCGGCAAGCTCGCGACGTTGGCCAGCTCGAGCGTGATGTGACCGTCGAAGCCGGCATCGACGAATCCGGCCGTCGAATGGATGAGCAGCCCCAGCCTGCCCAAGCTCGACTTTCCCTCGACCCGGCCGACCAGGTCGTCGGGCACCGCGACCCGCTCGAGGGTGCTGCCGAGGACGAACTCGCCGGGGTGGAGCATGAACGGTTCGGTCCCGACGCCGTGCTCGTCCACGGGCATCTCGACCAGCTCGGTCAGCTCGGTCTGGTCGAGCTTGACGTCGATCACCGGAGCGGTGTGATTGCGGAACACACGGAACAGGTGCGAGATGCGCACGTCGATCGACGACGGCTGGATCAGCGACTCGTCGAGCGGGTCGATCACGATCCGGCCGGCGGCGAGCTGCTCGCGGAGCGAGCGGTCGGAGAGGATCACGGCGTCACGTTAGCCACGGGTGTCCCGACCGGCCGCAGCCTCAGCGCTCGACCAGGCCGGCGGGCCGGCGGCCGGCGCGGAGGTCGACGATGCTCTCGACGATGACCGGCACCGACGTCGTCGGATCGGTGCGACCGGCGATGTGCGGTGTGATCGTGACCTTCGGGTGTGCCCAGAGCGGATCGTCGGCCGGCAGCGGTTCGGTCGTGAACACGTCGAGCACGGCGGCCCGCATCCGACCGTCGAGGGCGGCGAGCAGCGCGCCGGTGTCGACCGTGCCGCCGCGACCGACGTTGATCAGCACGCCGTCGCCGAGAGCCGCAAGCTCCTCCGCTGCGATCGCGTGGTGGGTCGACTCGTCGAGCGGGAGCAGGTTGACGACGACGTCGGACGCCTCGAAGAACTCGTCGTACGACCGGTCGTGGTTCGACCGCGACCAGCCGACCGTCCGGAAGCCGTGCTGCGCGCACGTCTCCAGCACGACCGACCCGATCGCCCCGTGACCGAGCACACCGACCGTGTAGTCCCTCGGGAAGCGGGGCGCCGGCCGCGACCACGTCGCCGTCGGCTGGTCGCTCGCGAACCGGTCGAAGTCGCGCTGGAAGTGGATCACCCAGCTCAAGCAGTAGAGCGCGATGTCGTCGGCCATCGCCGGATCGATCAGCCGCACGACGGGCACTGCGGCCATCACCGCCGGGTCGAGGTGGTCGAATCCGGCGCTGGCGAGCAGCAGTGCTCGCAGGTTCGGGTAGCCGAGGATGCGCTCGGTCGGGTGCTTCCACGAAATGACGAACTGGACGGTGGCCGGGTCGACGTCGTCGTCCGGGTGCACGAACTCCTCGTCGGGCAGCTGCTCGCGTAGCAGCGCGAGCCACAGGTCGTGGTGCTCGCCAGGGTCGACGACGATCGCCATCCCGCCACTCTGGCGCACGTCTCCTGTTGGTCTCGAACCCGCACCCTCACCCCGCAACGCTCGTCGCAACGGGAACTCGCCACGGGCACAGACACGAAGACGGACACGGACACGGACACGGACAGGGAGAGCAACACGGGGACGGACACGGACACGGACAGGGAGAGCAACACGGACACGGACACGGACACGGACACGGACACGGAGAGCAACACGGGGACGGACACGGACACGGACGCGAGCGCCGCTCGACCTCTGCCCACCCGTGAGCCGACGTCGCGCTCGACGCTGCGGGATCGCGTCGACGCGGCACCGACGCGCCCTGCGATTCCGACATCGTCTGGCCGGGCGCGCTCGGGCCGCACCGATCCGATGTCCCCGGTCGTCGAAGAGCGTCGGGCCGGAGCACGCGCAGGGCCGCACCGATCCGGCGCCGTCGGTTGTCAAGGAGGGTCTGGCCGGCCGCGCTCGGGCCGCACCGATCCGATGTCCCCGGTTGTCGAAGAGCGTCGGGCCGGAGCACGCGCAGGGCCGCACCGATCCGGCGTCGTCGGTTGTCAAGGAGGGTCTGTCCGGCCGCGCTCGGGCCGCACAGATTCGCTGTCCTCGGTTGTCGAAGAGCGTCGGGCGTTGCGCAGGTCAGGCCGCCCGACGGTTCGGGGGACCGGTGTTGCGGATGGTGCCGTCGGGGAAGGTGATGGTGAGCTGGCGGTTCGGGCCGAGCCGGAGGTTCCATCCGGAGTCGTGGACCTTGCTGTGGTGGTGGGCACACAGTGGGAGCAGGTTCGCCAGGTCGGTGCGGCCGCCGTGGCGCCACCAGCGCACGTGGTGGAGCTTGCAGCGCGAGTACCGGACGTCGCAGCCAGGGATCGCACAGGTCGGGTACAGCGCTCGCAGTGCGCGGCGTTGGGCTCGGTTGGCCAGCCGAGTGGTGCGACCGAGGTCGAGCTCACCCGGCGCGTGCAACACGACGCCGTTGCGGACGATCACCGCTTGCGCGTCGACATCGCCAGCGTCGTACATCTCGGCCAGTACCCGCAGAGACACTTCGACGGGGATGCCCCAGTCGATCGTCGGCCCGCCACCTCCGTTCGGTTGGTCGGCGACCACGATCAGCTCGGGCCGCCCCGGCCGGCCGATGCCGGTCGCGGGGTCCAGGACGAGTCGCTGGAACGCCAACGCCCGCAGGTGCTGCTGCTTGAGCACCGGATCCGTCGGACACGTCTCGGGCGTCGCCTCGGCGAACATCGCCTGCACGGCAGCCTCCAGCCGGGCATCGAGCTTCGCACCCGACAACGGATCGAACCGCCCGTCGAAGCGCCACATGCCCTCACCATCGGTCCACACCCGCAGCCCGGTGTTGCGGCGTTGCCGCTCGAGCCGGTCCATGCCGTCGTCGCGCTCGGTCGCCCGCGCCTCCATGGCGAGCCGGCGGCGAAACTCGGTCACGGTCGCCGCCGACGCCACGTCGACGAGACCGGCGACGCGTTCGAAGAACTCGGCGCGCTGTGAGTCGGTGAGCGGCTTCGCCTTGGTCGTGATCGCATCGACATGGCCAGCGGTCACCGCTGCGTCCTCCAACGCATCGGCGAACCCGGGCACCTTGGCCAGCGTGTCGGAGCGCTCCTTGGCCTTGGCGGCGTCGCGCAACGACTCGCGGGTGCAGTCGGCGATCGCCTGTTCCGGGAACGACACTTGCGACGCCAACATCGACGCCAAGCGGGCATCGGCCGCCGCCAACCAGGCCTTGAGCTCGGCCGACGACGTCATCGCCGACTCGATCGCCGCACGCTCGGACCGGGGGTCGCCGCTGGTGGAGCACACCTCCCGCATCCGCTCGACGACCGCACCGAACTCCATGCGGACATCCTGACGAGAGGGTGTGACAGAGATCGAACACATGTTCGAAGTTGTCACCAACGCAACGCGCCGGAACGGATCGAGGCTCCATCGCTACGGTGCGGGCATGTTCCGATCCCGTCACTTCGCCGAGGACGACGCCGGCACGATGGTGGCGATGGCTCGGGCGGCCGGCTTCGGCCACCTGGTCGTCGCCGGCGAGGAGGGCCTGGCGTCGACGCCGGTGCCGTTCCTGATCGACGACGAGGGCGAGGTCGTGCGCGCTCACCTCGCCCGGCCGAACCCGGTGTGGCGGGTCGCGCCGTGCGACGCGCTGCTGATCGTGCCGGTCACCGACACGTACGTCACGCCGAGCTGGTACCCGTCGAAGGCCGAGCACGGCAAGGTCGTACCGACGTGGAACTACGAGATCGTCCACCTCCACGGCACGCTCGTCGCCCGGGACGACGACGCCTGGATCGAGCAGATGGTGCGCGAT
This sequence comes from Ilumatobacter sp., assembly GCF_030065885.1. Lineage (GTDB taxonomy): Bacteria > Actinomycetota > Acidimicrobiia > Acidimicrobiales > Ilumatobacteraceae > Ilumatobacter. The sequence goes on from NZ_JASJCS010000074.1 coordinate 22,020, forward strand.
CTCACCGACCACCACGAGGCGGCGTTCGACCGGCCCTGGCCGGTCGACGACGCGCCCGCCGACTATCTCACGAAGATGCGCAAGGCGATCGTCGGCGTCGAACTGACCGTCACTCGCCTCGACGGCAAGCGCAAGCTCAGCCAGAACAAGAACGAGGACGATCTCGCCGGCACGATCGCCGGCCTGGCCGGGTCACCGGTCCGCGGCGCGGCCGCCGTGCGAGCGGCGATGATCGACGACGGGACCGGTACGGCCGACGGCCGCTAACCTGGACCTCCGCTGCCCGGTGACGGGCCACGCGGGTGTAGTTCAATGGTAGAACATCAGCTTCCCAAGCTGAGAACGCGAGTTCGATTCTCGTCACCCGCTCCCAGCAACACCTGATCGATGAGCTGAGAGCCTGCAGTGGG
>NZ_JASJCS010000075.1 GCF_030065885.1 Ilumatobacter sp.
GAAACTTAAAATTCCTCGACCTGTAAGCAAGGAACAAGATGAGAAAGCTGTAAATTTATTTAAAAAAACATTCCCTTTCTCCGTCGGCGACGCTGGAACAGGCGATGTCGACGCCGCCACGCGTGACCGTGACGGCCGTGGGCGTGTCGCCGCTACTTGAGGAACGACGGGACGTCGAAGTCGTCGTCGTCATCGTCGATCTGCTCGGGCTCCTGCTCGGCGAACAGCTCGGTGATCCGCGTCGCCGGGCGGGCCTCCCCGCCACCGATCGGGACGCCGGACGTACCGTCGAGACGATCGAAGCCGGCCGCGATGACGGTGACCTTCACCTCGTCGCCCATCTCGTCGTCGATCACGGTGCCGAAGATGATGTTGGCGTCCTGGTGGGCGACGCCGTGGATGATCTCGGCGGCCGCGTTCATCTCGAACAGGCCCATGCTCGACGGGCCCGTGATGTTGAGGAGGATGCCGCGTGCCCCGTCGATCGCCGACTCGAGCAGCGGGCTGGAGATCGCCTGCTTGGCCGCCGACACGGCACGATCATCGCCACTCGCCTGGCCGATGCCCATCAGCGCCGAGCCGGCGTTGGACAAGACCATCTTGACGTCGGCGAAGTCGGTGTTGATCAGGCCGGGCGTGGTGATCAGGTTGGTGATGCCCGACACGCCCTGCAGCAGCACCTCGTCGGCCATCTTGAACGCGTTGAGCACGCTCGTCTTCTCGTTGGCCACCGACAGCAGGCGGTCGTTCGGGATGACGATCAGCGTGTCGACCTTCTCCTTGAGACGCTGGACGCCATTGTCGGCCTGCACCGCACGCCGCCGCCCTTCGAAGCCGAACGGGCGGGTGACCACACCGATGCTGAGCGCGCCGGCGTTGCGGGCGATCTCGGCGATGACGGGCGCGGCGCCGGTGCCCGTGCCGCCGCCTTCGCCGGCGGTGATGAACACCATGTCGGCACCCTTGACCATCTCCTCGATCTCGTCCTCGTGGCCTTCGGCGGCCGAGCGACCGACCTCGGGGTCGCTGCCCGCTCCGAGACCGCGCGTGAGGTCACGACCGATGTCGAGCTTGACGTCGGCGTCGCTCATCAGGAGCGCCTGCGCGTCGGTGTTGACGGCGATGAACTCGACACCCTTGAGACCGGCGTCGATCATGCGGTTGACGGCGTTGACGCCGCCGCCGCCGACGCCGACGACCTTGATCACGGCGAGATAGTTCTGGGGTGCGCCGGACATCAGTGGAACCTCCGTCGAACATGGCGGCCAGGAGAAGCGGGAGTGATGGATGGGTGATGCATGGGTTGCCTCAGTGCGTGGCTGTCCGCGGGCCATCCTGGCACGCCGGAACCACCGGACGGCGTGATGCTAGCCCGCTGCGCCGCGTTCGGCGTGGGTGACGCGCCACCGCGTGCCGTCGGCTCCGCGCCGTCATCGGCGACCCGTCAACGGGTCACCTCGCTCGTCGAGATGTCGATCACGCCCGGTTCGAGGTCCTCGCCCGAGGTCAGCACGGTCTCGAGCCGGACGAGCTTGGCGAGGAAGTCGCGCGCCTCGCCGAAGCGGACCTCGGTCCCGTCGTCGAGGTGCATCGACAGCCGCGACCCGTCAGCGGTGACCTCGATCATCTGGATCCGGCCCGGCACGCGCACCGAGCCCGTCAGGTTCTTGGCAAGCTCGGACGCCGCCGCGTATCCCTGCGGTGCGAACTCGCCAGGGTCGAGGTCGACCGGATCGGGGCCACCGACCAGCAGGTAGGCGAAGGGGTAGCCGTCGATCACGTCGAGCACCCGGCCTTCGCGGTCGAGCACGCGGAACCGGCCGTCGGGCCCCTGGTAGGTGGTCATCGCCTCGCGCTCGCGGATCTCGATCGTGACCCCGTTCGGGAAATCGGTACGGACGATCGCTTCGTCGACCCACGGGATCGCCTCGAGATCGCGCTCGGCCGCCTGGGTGTCGGCGCGCAGCACGGGGGTCCCCACCAGGTCGTCGATCACGGCGTCGAGCTGCGCCTGGTCGGTGTACCGCGTGGGCGTCACGAAGACCTGGTCGTCTTGGATCGCGAAGAGGCCCGATCCGAGCAATGCGAGCACGCCGACGCCGACGAACAGCAGAACGGCCGCGAGCACGAACCAGCGCAGCCGCTTGCGGCCCTGCGCCCGCTTGACCGCGAGCCGGCGCTCGCGCAGGCGGGGCTCGATGCCGCGGCGGACGTCGCGCTCGGACTCGGGCGCCAGCGTGTTGCCGGTGTCGTCGTCCTCGATGAAGACGATCGTTCGACTGCCGTCGCGGTCGAGGCTCCCCTCGACGTAGACCGCGTCCGGGAGGTCCTCGTCGTCGATCGAGATGATGCCGCGCCCGCCGTCCGCGCCGGGCGATGCCTCGGGCGCGCCCGGCGGCGCGGCGTCGTCGGCCGAGATCGGCACGGTCGACGCACCGGCACGCGCAGCGTCGGCGGGCGTCAGCTCCTCGCTCCCGGCGTAGTCGTCGATGCGGATGATGCTCGGCGTCTGCGGTTCGGCGCCGCTCTCGGCGGCCTCGTCGCCCCCTCCCCCGTGGCCGGCCGCGGCCTCGCCTCCCTCCTCGCCGCGGTCGGGGGCATCGGCGCGCCCGCCGACGGTCGCCGGCTGGTCGTGGGGCGCCCGGCGCGGACGCCGCCCGGTTGGTGCGTCCGGTGAAGCGGGCTGCGGTTCGTCGACGGCAGGTGGTGGGTCGACGAGCGGATCCTGTTCGACGATGACGATCTCGTCGATGTCGAACGCCTCCTCGTCGTCGGCGAACGCGCGCATCAACTCGTCGAGTGCTGCCTGGTCGGGTTCGGCGTCGTGGGAGTTGCTCACGCCGCGCCTCCGGCTGCGCACGGCCGCCCTCCGGACGGTTCGTCGAACGACAGCGGGTCGGCGTCGTCGAAGCCGACCAGGCGGACCTCGCTGCGCAGCCGATGGCCCGTGGCGTCGGCGACGCGTTGCCGAACCGCTTCCATCACGGCGCGGACGTCGGTCGCCGTGCCACCCTCGCTCGCCATGATGAAGTTGGCGTGCTTCTCGGAGACGTACGCCGACCCGATCCGGAAGCCGCGCAGGCCGAGGGCGTCGATCAGCGCACCGGCGGCGACCTCGCCGGGGACCGGGTTGACGAAGACCGAGCCGCAATTCTGGCCGCCGGGCTGGTGCTCGCGACGCCACCGAACGATCTCGGCGATCTCGCGCTCGGATTCCTCGCGGTCACCGTCGGCGAGGCGGAGGCGAGCGTCGACGACGACCTGCGACGGGGACAGCGACGACGCGCGAAACCGGAGACCGACGTCGGTGGCCGGCACGGTGGCGAGCGTCCCGTCGGCCAGATCGAAGACGCGCACGTCGATCAGCGAGCTGGCCATGTCGGAACCGTGGCCGCCCGCGTTCATGCGGATCGCGCCGCCGATCGAGCCGGGGACCCCGACGGCCCACTCGAAGCCCGTCACCGCTGCAGCGGCGAGCTGCCGGGCGAGCTTCGGCAGCATCACCCCTGCCCCGGCGGTGACGATCCGGACACCGTCCTCGGACGGGCCGATCTCGACGTCGCCGGCCAGCTCGGTCAGGCTGATGGCGAGCCCCGGGAAGCCGTCGTCGGCCACGAGCATGTTCGACCCGCGGCCGATGACGAGCACGTCGAGCCCGGTCGCCGCCCGCACCGCGGCGATCCGCGCGAGATCGTCGATCGATGCGACGTCGAGGTAGTGGTCGGCGGGCCCGCCGACCCGATACGTCGTCATCGGCCCGAGCGGCACGTCGCGCCGGAGCCGGTCACCGAACGCACGCTCGAGCATCGCGGCGGCCGGTGTGCTCATGCCAGGGCCCCGCGTCTGGCAGCCAGGATCTCGTCGGGGAGCGACGCGATGTCGCCGCACCCCATCGAGACGCACACGTCGCCGTCGACGACACGGCCGGCGAGGTAGTCGATGAGCTCGTCGCGCCGTGGCAGCCACACGACGTGGGCCTGCGGATGCTCGTCGAGGACGGCGTTGACGACCAGCTTGCCCGTGACGCCGGGGATCGGCTGGGTTCCGGAGGGGTAGATGTCGGTGATGACGACGAGGTCGGCCGCCTCGAAGGCGTTGGCGTAGTCGCGCCACATCTCGGCCATCCGGTTGTACCGGTTCGGCTGGAACACGGCAACGACGCGTCGCCAACCGTCCCCGCTGTCGCGTGCCGCCCTCAGGACGGCGTCGATCTCGGTCGGGAGATGGGCATAGTCGTCGACGAACGTCGCGCCACCATGCTGACCCCGCACGTCGAAGCGCCGCGCCACGCCGCCGAACTTGGCCAACGCTCCTGCTGCGACGTGGGGATCGATGCCGATCTCGATGGCCATCGCGAACGCACCGGTGGCGTTGACGACGTTGTGCTCGCCGCGGAGTGGGAGCTCGATCGTCGCCAGCCGCACCCCGTTGCGCTCGACCGCGAATCGGTGCGATCCGTGATCGGCGACCACGTCGACGGCGCGCACGTCGGCCTGCTCGGACATGCCGTAGGTGACGCAGTCGTGGCGCACGGCCACCTCGGCCGCTCGTCGGTTGTCGGCGCACACCACCTTCGGCCCCGGGATCTGCGCGAGGTACCGGTCGAACGACCGCTCGATCTCGTCGATCGAGCCGTAGTGGTCGAGGTGGTCGACGTCGATGTTGGTGAGGATCGTGCCGTGCAGCGGCAACTGGAGGTGGGTGCCGTCGCTCTCGTCGGCCTCGACGACGAACCACTCACCGCCCGTCCACTGCGCACCGGTGCCCATGTCGCGGACGTCGCCGCCGATCACGAAGCTCGGCCGCAGCTCGGCCTCGGCGAGCATCAGCATCAGCATCGACGTCGTGGTCGTCTTGCCGTGCGTACCCGCGACCGCCAGCGACTTCGCCTGGGCGCAGATCGACGCCAGCATCCCGGCCCGTGGGAGCGTCGCGATACCGAGCTTGCGCGCCTCGTCGAGCTCGTTGAGGTCGGGCGCGATCGCGGTCGACGCGGTGACGGCGTCACAGCCCACCACGTGCGACCGGTGATGGCCGATGTGCACGATCACGCCGGCGGCACGGAGACGATCGAGCACCTGACGTTCGCGCAGGTCGACGCCCGACACGTTGTGGCCCATCTGGGCCAGCGCGAGGGCGATCGCGCTCATGCCGGGACCAGCCGCGCCGATGACGTGCAGCCGTTGCGGTCGTGACAGGTCGAGGGGTGGCGCCGGTGGGTGGGCGGTCGCGGAGGGTGGGGTGGTCATCACGTCATCGCTCAGGCTAGGGCCACCGACTCGACGAGTTGGGCCAAGGCGCCGCTGCGATGCACCTCGCCGATCTCGCGCGCGGCGGCTCCCAGCGCGGCGAGGCGCCCGGCGTCGCCCCGCAGCTCGTCGACGAGCGACGGCAATCCGGCGATGTCGGCCTCGGCCAGCCGCACCGCGGCACCCCGGTCGGCGAGCCAGGAGACGTTCAGCGTCTGGTGGTCCTCGGCCGACGCGGCCCACGGCACGAGCACGGCGGGTGTCCCGGTGACGGCGACCTCGTGCACCGTGCTGGCACCGCCTCTGCCGACGAGCAGGTCGGCGGCCGCGTACACCGACGCCATGTCCGGCTCGTACCCGATCGGTCGGTACAGGACGCCGTCGGAGCCGTCACGTGCGGCTGCGGCGCCGTCGACGAAGCGCTCCCCGACCACGTGCCGGATCGCGAGCGAGCGGTCCTCACCCCAGCGTTCGAGCATCGTCGCAACCGCTGCGTTCAGCGCACCGGAGCCCTGCGAACCGCCCATCACGGCGAGCAGGAAGCGGTCGTCGGGAACCCCGAGCTCGGCACGCGCCGCCGAGCGGTCGCGCACGCGATCGACGTCGAGGATCGCCTGCCGAACCGGCGCGCCCGTCAGTGTTGCCCGCGGCAGCTGCGAATCGGGAAACGCGACGGCACACGCCGCCGCATGCCGAGCCGCCACTCGGCTCGCCCGGCCGGGCAGCCGGTCGTAGCTGACGACGACGACGGGGATGCCGAGGCGTCGCGCCGCCAACACGGCCGGCATGCTGGCGTAGCCCCCGACGCTGACCACGACCTTGGGCGACCAGCTGCGCAGCAGCGCGATCGCTCGGGCCCTGGCCCGCCACATCTTCGGTGCGAACCCGAGGTTGCTGCGGCTGAGGCGACGCTGGAAGCCGACGACGTCGAGGAAGGTGTGCGGGAACGGCGTCTCCGGGAGGAGCCGGGTCTCGATGCCCCGCCGCGCGCCCATGTACTGGATCGTCGATGGATCACGGCCGAGGGCGACGAGTGCCTCGGCGACCGCAAGCGCCGGCAGGACGTGGCCGGCGGTGCCGCCACCGGTGACGACGGCGAACGTCTCTGCGCTCACCGGCGGGCCGGGCGCAGGGAGCGGCGGCCCGACGAGCGAGGTGTCGTGACGGCCCGTCTCGCGACGTTCAGCAAGAGGCCGGCCGCGAGCATCGAGATGAACAGCGACGTGCCCCCGGCCGAGAAGAACGGCAGCGTCAGGCCGGTCACGGGCATCAGGCCGACGACGCCACCCATGTTCACGATGGCCTGGACGCCGAACCACGCCGAGATGCCGCCGGCGAGAATCAACCCGAACTGGTCGGGGGCGGCGAGCGCCGTCTGGATGCCGAACCAGACGAGCAACGCGAACCCGCCGACCACGGCGACCGAGCCGATGAAGCCGAGCTCGTCGGCGATCACGGCGAAGATGAAGTCGCTGTGGGCGAGCGGCAGGTAGCCGAGCTTCGAGTTGCTGCCGCCGATGCCCGACCCGGTCATGCCGCCGTTCGCGATGCTCAGGAGGCCCTGCCACGACTGCCATGCGAGGTGCTCCTTGTTGCCCTCGATGTCGCGGAACGCGGCGAGCCGGTTGAAGCGCCGCGGGTCGGAGACGACGGCGACGAGTGCCCCCACCGCGCCGACCGCGCCGACGCCGGCGACGTGGAGAAGCGGCACGCCGGCGACGAGGCCGACGGCGAGCACGATCGCCGCCAGCACGATCGCCGAGCCGAGGTCGCCCTGGACGAAGCTCACGCCGGCGCACCCGAACGCGACGAGCGCCATCGGGACGACGCCGCGATTCGGGATGTGGAGCTCTTCCTGGTGTCGGGCGAACAGGTCGGCGAGGAAGCCGATCGCCGCGAGCTTCAGGATCTCGGACGGCTGGAAGCCGTACGAGCCGAACCGGACCCACGAGTTGGCGTCGTTGATGGTGGCGCCGACGCCGGGAACGAACGGCAACATCATCGCGCCGGCCGCGAGGATGCTGCCCGGGATGACGAGCGCCCGCCACCGGTGGTACGGCACCCTCATGGCGACGAGCATCGCGACGAAGCCGAGCGCCGCCCACAGCAGCTGGCGGTTGAAGATCGAGTACGGCGACTCGTCGCCGCCGACCTCGTTGGCAGAGGTGGCCGAGAGCACCATGACCAGCCCGAGCATGACGAACACTGCGACGGTGACGAGGATCACGTAGTACACACCGGGAGCCGGACCGAGCTGCTCGTGGGCGACCGGCGTCTTCCGCTGCACGGCGCGCCGCGAGGGCTTGGTGCGACGAGGCCGGCCGACCTGCCGGCCCTTCGGCCGCTCGGCACCGCCGTGCAGGCGGTCGAGGGCGGCCTCGCGGCGGGCCCGGACGTCGGAGCCGGCAAAGGGCCGGAGTGTCGTGGTCACGAGGAGCTCCTCTGGTTCGATGACGCGGTCACGGCGTGACCTCGACGGACTCGTGGTTGTCGACCAGATCGGCGACGAGGCGCCGGAAGTCGTCGCCCCGCTCGGGGTAGCCGCCGTACCAGTCGAAGCTCGCGCATCCCGGCGACAGCACGACGGCGTCGCCACGCTGCGCGAGCGTCGCGGCGAGCTCGACGGCCTCGGCCATCGAGGCGGCGTCGACGACCCGGACCGACGGCTCGAACACGTCACGGACGTCGGCCGCGGCCTCACCGATCGCGACGACGGCTCGCACTCGGCCGGCGTCGGCCGCCATCGGCGAGAGATCGACGCCCTTGCGGCTCCCGCCGGCGATCAGCACCAACGATTCGAACGCCCGGACCGCGGTGGCCGCCGCGTGCGGCGTCGTCGCCTTCGAGTCGTTGAACCAGCGGACGCCCGCCGCCGCGCCGACCGGTTCGAGGCGGTGTGGCGGCGCCTCGAACTCGGCGAGTGCCGTGGCGATCGCGTCGGGCGTCGCGAGGCGCGTCTCGAGCACGAGTGCCGCGGCGGCGAGTGCGTTGGTGACGTCGTGGGGCAGGCTCCGCTTCATCACGTCGATGTGTGCGATGACGCCGTCGGGCCCCACCAGCTCGGGCCCCTCCAGCCGGTAGTCGGCACCGCTGCGGCCGAACGTACGGTGGCGACCGGGTGCTGCCCGCAGGTGCCGCTTCACGACGGGGTCGTCGACGAAGCCGATCGCCACGTCGCCGGGCCGCTGCTGCGAGAAGATGCGCGCCTTGGCCGCCTCGTAGGACGCCATCGAGTCGTGCCAGTTGAGGTGATCGGGCGCGAGGTTGAGCCAGACGGCCGCGTCGGCGCGGAACCGCTCGGTCCAGGCGAGCCGGAAGCTGGTGCACTCGACCACGTAGGCGTCGAGGTCCTGGTCGAGACCGTCGACCAGCGGGACATCGGTGTTGCCGAGCGACGCGGTGCGCACGCCGGCCGCCCGCAGGATCGCAACGGTGAGCTCGGTCGTGGTGGTCTTGCCGTCGGTGCCGGTGATGGCGAGGATCGGGCGCGGGCCGCCGGGCCGCTCCTGTTCCCATTCGTAGGCCAGCTCGATCTCGCTGTGGACCGGCACGCCCGCCTCGCGAGCGGCGATGATCACCGGATGGCGCTCGGGGAGGCCGGGAGCCGGCGACACGAGATCGAATTGGCCGGCGAACGCCCTCGGGTCGCGAGGTGCGGGCAGCAGAGCGACGCCGAGGGCGTCCGCCAGATCGGTACGGGCTTGGTCGACGTGATCGTCGGCGGCGGTGACGTCGAAGCCCCGGGACCGGAGCGCCCGAACGGTCGATGCGCCGGTGATCGCGAGCCCGTAGACGAGTGCGTGCATCAGCCGACCACCCGGGTGTAGTCGGCGATGAAGATCGCGAGTGCGCTCGCGACGCAGATCGCCGAGATCAGCCAGAAGCGGATGATCACGGTCGTCTCGGGCCAGCCGGTCAGTTCGAAGTGGTGATGGATCGGCGACATGCGGAACAGGCGCCGCGTGCGCCCCGAGGCCTTGAAGACCCCCATCTGGATGGCGACCGATCCGGCCTCCATCACGTTGATCCCGCAGACGAGGATCAGCAGGAGGTGGGTGTTCAGCGTCAGGGCCAGGAACGCGAGCGCCGAGCCGATGCCCAGCGCGCCGACGTCGCCCATGAAGATCCGGGCGGGCGCTGCGTTCCACCACAGGAACCCGAGGCAGGCGCCCGCGAAGCCGGCTGCCATCACGCCCATGTCGAGCGGGTTGACGACTGCGTCGTAGACGTCGGGATTGCGGAACGCCCAGTAGCCGATGATCATGAACGCGCCGAACCCCATCAGGGCCGAGCCGCCGGCCAGCCCGTCGAGGCCGTCGGTCACGTTGACCGCGTTGGTGGTCGCCCACACGATGCCGCCCGCCCAGACGATCCAGATGAACGCCGGGACGTCGAGCCCGAGGTCGCCGGCCCGGACGAGCGAGATCGACTCGTCGATGCCGGTGCTCGACACGAGCCACCAGGCGAGCGCCAGGCTCATCAGCATCGTGACGTAGTTCTTCTGCTTCCAGAAGATGCCGCGGTTGTGGTGCTTGCGGATCTTGATCCAGTCGTCGAGGAAGCCCATCCCCGACATCGAGAGGATGCCGATCCAGACGATCATCGCCTGGTCGGAGAACGCGATGTCGCGGACGTGCGCCACGACCCATCCGACGAACGCGGCGCCGACGATCGCGAGCCCGCCCATCGTCGGCGTGCCCTGCTTGGTCATGTGGTGCTCGGGGCCGTGATCTTCCTTGCCCAGGATCGGCTGGCCCTGGCCGCGCTCGCGGAAGAAGACGATCAGGAAGCGCGTGCCGAACAGCGAGACCAGCGTCGAGACCGCACCAGCGATGAGGACGGCGATCACGGCGAGGCCTCCGGCCGACCGGCGTCGGCGAGCGCCGCCCGTGCCACGACCCGGTCGTCGAAGGGGTGGGCGACGTCGCCGATGGTCTGGGTGGTCTCGTGGCCCTTGCCGGCGATGACCACCACATCGCCCTTGCGGGCCGTTGCGACGGCGGCGCCGATGGCCGCGGCTCGGTCCGGCTCGATCACGAGGCCTCCACGGTACCGCTCCTCGATGCCCTCGACCGCCGCGTCGATGATCGCCATCGGGTCCTCGTTGCGGGGGTTGTCGGACGTCGCGAACACCAGATCGGCGTGTTCCGCCGCCGCCGCACCCATCAGTGGGCGCTTGTCGGCGTCGCGATCCCCGCCGCACCCGAAGACGACGATGACGCGACCGGTCCCCGTGAGGTTGCGAGCGGCCCCGAGCAGTTCGACGATGCCGTCCGGGGTGTGGGCGTAGTCGACCACCACCGAGATGTCGTCGTCCGGCCCGCCGATCACCTCGAATCGACCGGGCACCGGCGGGCAGTCGGCCAACCCGGCCACCGCCACCGATGGATCGATGCCGAGGGCATCGGCCGTCGCCAGCGCCGCCAGCGAGTTCATCACGTTGAACCGCCCACCGATCGGCACGCGGACGTCGTGCCCGCGCCACCGGAACCGATGGTGGTCGACGCTGACCCCGACATCCTGGGCGTCGTCGCTCGCGTACGACCGCATCGGGATCGCGGCCGCGTCGAGCAGCAGCCGCCCGTACGGGTCGTCGGCGTTGGTGACACCGCTGTTGCTGAGCTCGGGGGTGAAGAGCGAGGCCTTGGCGCGGAAGTACGCCTCCATCGACTCGTGGAGATCGAGGTGGTCGCGGCCGAGGTTCGTGAACGTCGCGACCTCGAAGCGAGTCCCCGCGACGCGGTGCAGGGCCAGTGCGTGCGACGAGACCTCCATGACGACGGCGTCGACGCCTTCGCGGACGAACCCGGCGAGGCGACGCTGCAGGTCGGGCGCCTCGGGCGTCGTGCGCGCGCCGGACAGGGTGCCGAGCCGGCGCTCCGCGAGGCCGGCGGCGTTCAGGATCGAGCCGAGCAGGTGCGTCGTCGTGGTCTTGCCGTTCGTGCCGGTGATGCCGACCACGCGCAGCCGGGTCGCCGGCTCGCCGTGCACGGCTGCTGCGACGTGGCCCATCGCCGCGCGAACGTCGGTGACGACGATCTGGGCGACGTCGAGGGCCAACTGGCGTTCGACCAGCAGCAGCGACGCGCCGGCCGAGACCGCTCCCTCGGCGAAGTCGTGACCGTCGAGGGTGTCGCCGACCACGCAGGCGAACGCCCAGCCGGGCCGGACCTGCCGTGAGTCGTGCGTGAGGTCGACCACGGGTGGAGCGCCCGCGAGGTCGACGGTCTCGCGGCGGAGCGCTTCGGGAACCGCCTCGGCGAGCGCCGACGGCGAGGTCGTCATCGCGTTCACGAGGCCTCGCAGGGGGCGGTGTCCGCGGGCGGTTGCATGCTCAGCTCGTGCATGATCGTCGGCGCCAGCCGCGCGAACACCGGGGCGGCGGCGGTGCCACCGAACCGGTTGATGTCGCCGGCCGGGGGTTCGTCGATCGACACCAGCACCGTCACCTGCGGATCCTCGGCCGGGAAGAACCCGGCGAAGCTCGCGTAGTAGCTCAACTGGCCGGCGTCGTTGTAGTAGGTGCCGTTCGGCTGCGCCTTGAGGCCGGTCCCCGTCTTGCCGGCGATGCTGAAGTTCTCGACGCCCTCCTGGGCGCGCTTCGCCGTGCCGCGGCACACGACCTGCCGCATCATGTGCTGCACCTCGGCAGCGACGCTCGGCGTGATGACCTCGCGCGTCTCCGATGGCGCAGCATCGGTGACCTGACCGTCGTGGCCGACCGTGCCGTCCACGAGTCGGGGCGCGACATACGTGCCGTCGTTGGCGACCGTGTTGACCGCCGCGGCGAGCTGCAACGAGGTGCTCGCGACGCCCTGCCCGTACGCGACGGTCACCCGCTCCGAGCCCCAGAGGTCCTCCCAGTGCTTGAGGATGCCCGCCGACTCGCCGGGGAAGTCGAGCGCCGTCTTCTCGCCGAGACCGAACCGGCGCATGTACTCCCAGTGGATCTGGCGCGCGCTCTCCCAGGTCGCATCCAGCGATTCCTGGATGTCGATCGTGCCGATGTTGGACGACTTCACCAGGATCTGCTCGACGGTCATCTGCTCGTCGGGGTGCTCGTGACTGTCCTTCAGCAGGTCGTCGGCGTACTGGCGGCGCCACGGGACGACGAACGTGGTCTCCGGCTGCACGGCCCCCTGGTTGAGGCCAGCGGCGACCGTGATGACCTTGGCGACCGACCCGGGCTCGTACGCGCTGACGGCGGCGAAGTTGCCCGTGGTGACCTCGACCGCTCCGCTCTCGTCGTCGCGGGCGACCGACGCCATCGCGTAGATGTCGCCGGTGTCGGTGTCCATCACGATGATCGTGCCGGCGCGGGCGCCGATCTCCTCCGTCCGGCGTACGAGCTCGTACTCGGCTGCGTACTGGATCGAACGGTCGAGCGTGAGCACGATGTCGTCGCCAGGCACGGGCATCAGCGTCACCTGCTCGGTGCCGGCGATCGATCGATTGCCGGGGGCGACCTCTCGCGTCACCTCGCCGGGCGTGCCGGTGAGCAGCTCGTCGAACTGCAGCTCGAGGCCGGCGATGCCGTTGCCGTCGATGTCGGTGCGACCGATCACGCTACGGCCGGTGTCGCCACCGGGGAGGACCCGCTTGTCCTCGGCGTCGACGTTGACACCGCTCAACCGGAGCGCGGCGATCTGCTCGCCGGTCTCGACCCCGATCTCGCGCCGCACGTACACGAACCCGCGATCCTTGCGGATCATCTCGTCGTAGAGCTCGCGGGTCTCGTCGTCGCCGAGGCCGAGCAATGCCTGGAGCGTCTGCGCCGTGCCGGCCTCGTCGACGATCAGCTTCGGGTTGACGCTGATCGAATACGCCGGCACCGACATCGCGAGCTCTTCGCCGTTGCGGTCGAAGATCGCTCCACGATCGGCGGCGAGCGGTGTGCTGCGCGTCCATTGCGCTGCGCCTGCAGCCCGGAGCGCCTCACCACCTGTCGACTGGATTCGCCCGACCTTGAACAACACGGTCCCGAGGATCGCCAGCAACGCCACCAGCAGCAAGCGGAGGCGGAGCGACGAGGAACCGACGCCGAACCGGGGGTGCGCACGCTGGGCGCCGTGCCGGGCGGTGAGGACCCGTCGCTTGGGGCCCCGGTTCGCCCCGGGCTTCGCCTTCGTGCGGTGGCGGCGGTCGTGCGATGCGGTCTGGCGGAGGCTGACCTGTCGACGGGTCGCTCCCCGACCGGCACTCCGAGCCTGCGACGATCTACCCTCGGCCCTGCCGGTCGAGCGACTCGTCGGGCGGCTGGTCGCTCGGCCGGCTGCTCGCGTGCCTGCGCCCTTCGGCGCGGTGCCACGACCTCGCGACCGCGTCGTCGAGCCAACGCCGGAGCGGGTCGATCGTGGCGCCGACCGACGGCTCCCGGCGCGTTCGATCCGGGGTGCGGTTCGACGGAGCGGTCGTGACGGTGGCGTGCGGCGGCTCACGGCGTCTCCGCACTGACCGACTTGACGAGCCGGAACTGATCGAGGGGTTCGAGCCGCGCAGTGGAGCCGGGCACGATGGCGTCGTCGATGGGCATCTCGCCGGTCCTGGCGATGGTGACGGCGAGGACCATCGGGTCGATCGGCACGAACCGGCTCTCCGAGCCGGCCTGCATGCCGAGCGCCGACGCCTCGTCCGCCAGCCGGGTCGGCGAACGGAGCTCGGCGCGCTGCGAACGCAACACGTCGAACTCCTCCTGCGCCTGGCGCACCGAACGCTCGAGCCGGTCGATCTCGAGCTGCCGCTCGGCGATCCGCGTGTGGAGCAGTACCGCCCCCATCATCACGATGGTCACCAGCACGGTGAGCGACACGGCGAACCAGGCGAAGCGGCGGCGCCCCGGCACGACGGCCAGGTCGGGTCGCGCCGGGCTCCGGCGCCCGGTCGCGAAGCTGCGCAACGGCGACGCCATCAGCTCGCCCCCCTCGTCTGCGGTGCGATCTTCTCCGCGACGCGCAGTCGGGCCGAGGCGGCCCGGCGATTCGCAGCCTGCTCGGCGTCGCTCGGCCGTTTCGGCACACCCCGCACGACGCGGACGGTCTGCACCGCTCCGCAGACGCACGGCAGCTCGGGCGGGCACGCGCAGCCGCCGGTGGCGGCCGCCCGGATGCGGTCCTTGACGATGCGATCCTCGCCCGAGTGGTAGGCGAGCACGGCGAGGCGCCCACCTTCCGCCAGGGCGTCGATGGCGCGATCCAGCGCGCGGGGCAGGGCGTCGAGCTCGCCGTTGACCTCGATCCGGATCGCCTGGAACGTGCGCTTGGCGGGGTGCCCACCGGTGCGTCGGGCGGCGGCGGGGATGGCGTGGGTGACGACCGCCGCCAGCTCGGTCGTGCTCTCGATCGGCCGCGCGGCGACGATCGCCGCTGCGATGCGCCGGGCGAATCGCTCGTCGCCGTACTCGCGGATGATCCGGGTCAGCTCGTCCGCGTGGTAGCCGTTGACGACGTCGTCGGCGGACCACGGCGCATCGGCGTCCATCCGCATGTCGAGCGGTCCCTCGTGTCGGTACGAGAACCCACGGTCGGCTCGATCGAGCTGCGGCGACGACACCCCGAGGTCGAACAGCGCGCCGCTGAGCTCGGCGATGTCGTGCTCTGCCATCGCGGTGTCGAGCTCATCGAAGCGGCACCGACGGGTGATCACCCGGTGACCGAACCGTTCGAGCCGTGCCGCGGCAGCGAACAACGCGTCGCCGTCGCGGTCGAGGCCGAGCACCGACAGGTCCTCTCGATCCTCGAGGATCGCCTCGCTGTGACCACCCCCGCCGAGTGTGGCGTCCAACACGACGCCGCTCGGCACATCGTGCAGCGCGTCGACGATCTCGTCCTTCATGACCGGGTCGTGGGTGAACTCACGGCCCGTCCCGTGAGCGAAGTCGTCGCTCACCCGTCGTCCTCGTCGACCCAGACGCGCGGCGCCTGGACGACGTCGTCCTCGCTGCGCACGGTGTGGTACCGGGAGGGCCGCCAGACCTCGAGGTTGGTGATGGCGCCGGCGATGATCGCCTCGCCGCCCGAGCGGATCCCGGCGTGCGTGCGCGACTCCTCGTCGAGCGTGATCCGGCCCTGCTTGTCGATCGACACGACCGACGAGTTGACGCCGAAGGCGCGGAGCGCCGACCGCGGCTGCTCGCCGGCCTGCACCTGCTCGAGCAGGTGATCGGCCTGCTGCTGGAAGTGATCGATCGTCGTGATCGACACGAAGCCGTCGGGGTCGCACGTCACGTAGCAGCGATCGCCGAGCAGCGAGCGGAAGGTCGACGGCAAGGCGAGGCGGCCGGTGCCGTCAACGCTGCGGTCGTACTCGCCGACGAACACGTCCGTGCCCATCCCTTCCGATCAGTTTCGAGCCCCTGGACCTGCTGCCTCGTCCCGAAGAGCCAATGGGCACCTCTCCGTGGTCAGGCAGTATGACGCTCCGCGTTCACCGAAGTCAACCATTTGTCCCCAATCCCCCCCAATCTTCCCCTCACAGTGGCTTGATCAGGACGTTTCTCACGATGGGTGGTCATTCGCCATTCGCGCGCAGCGCGCGAACTACAACGGTGTCGTCCGCGGTGTCGCCGACGGTGTGGTCGACACGATCGTCGGGGCGGCGACGCGTCGTGCCACGCTCGCGGCCAAGCGCGTCGCCAGCGTGGCGGCCGACCAACCCGGACGCACCGCCGGTTCGGCGAGCGGTTCGGCCGGCAGGTCACCCGCCAGCACGCCGGCGGTGAGCGCAGCCAGCGAGACATGGTGGACGAGCGCCTGGACCCTGACGCCGCGGCGGGTGCGGCGCTGGCTGAGCCCGACGAGCTTGCGGTCGCCGGTGAGCACCTCACCCGGACCGAGCCCCGCGAAGCACACCAGATCGGACCACGGCGTGTCGACCATGCCTCCCCGATGCACCGCGATGCGCTCGGTGCCACGGTCGAGGTCGGCGACGGCATCGGCCCACGCCTCCCCCACCCAGACCATCGACCCGCGCACATCGTCGGGTGCCAACCCGTGCGGCAGCACGACGTCGATCCACGCCACCGACTCGGGCTGCATCACGACGAGACCGCCGCCCGAGCGCCGCCTCACCACGTTCAGGCCCTCGCGTGCGCAGGCGTCCGCGTTGAGCGTGTCGTCGTCCTGACGCGAGCCCAGCACGGCAGCCGCGTCGATCGGGTCACAGCGCCAGATCTGTGGCCCGGTGACCGCCCGCTCGCCGAACGGATCGAGCGCATGCAGCTCGGCGACGGTGCCGCGGCGGTGCACGATCTCGACGGGCGCCGGCATCGCGACACGCTACCGACCACGCAGCATCGGCCGGCGAGCGGGTGGCGCAACGGGCGGCAGCACCGCGTTCGCGCCCAGCGGGGGTCAGCTGGCCCAGGCCAGGTAGGGCTTCCACGTGTCGGGCACGAGCGACGACCCGACGACCACCCAGGAGGACGTCCGGGGCGCGCGGCACGGCCGCAGAAGCTGCATCCCGGCCTCGGACGGGGTGCGATCGCGCTTCGCCGTGTTGCACGGACGGCACGCCGCAGCCAGGTTCTCCCAGACGTCGTGGCCGCCCCGCGAGCGCGGCACCACGTGATCGATCGAATCGGCGCGGCTCCCGCAGTACTGGCAGCGGTACTCGTCGCGGGCGAACACCGCCCGCCGCGACACGACCGCCATCCGGCGCCGCGGCGCCTTGACCATGTAGCGGAGCCGAATCACTGCCGGGCTCGGCAGGGTCAGCGACTCCGAGCGGATCACCCCCTCGGCGGGCTCGATCAGCTCAGCCTTCTCGTCGATGACGAGGCACACCGCACGACGCGACGACACGACGCTGAGCGGCTCGTAGGTGGCGTTGAGAACGAGGGCGCGAGGCATCGTCAACCACCGTTCATCGCCCGATGCGTCGATCCCAGTCCCGGCACCACGCCAGGTAGTCCAGCACATCGTCGGGGTCGGGCGGACGATCGGTTTCGCCGTACTGGGTCACCATGCGGAAGTGGAGGTAGTCGCCGGCCGGCAGCGGCAGGAACGGCGGCCGCCGCCACCATCCCGGCGCCGCGGTTCGCCGCAGCTGACGGAGCGCGGTCGCCCACAGGCTCGGGTGCCGGAGCACCGCGAGCCCGACCCGGATCACGCGCCGACCCCGATCACGTCGGCCTGGGCTCCTTCGGCAGGCCCAGCACCATCTCGCCGATGATGTTGCGCTGGATCTGCGACGAGCCGGCGTAGATCGTGCCGGCGCGGGCGTTGAGGAACGTGTTGACCCACGACCCGGTCGTGTTGGGTGCACCTGCGTCGTCACCACCGAACGCGGTGGACGGCTCGCGGCCGCTGATCGTCATGCCCTCGGCCCCGTAGATGTCGACGGCCAGTTCGGTGACGATCTTGTGGTACTCGCTCCAGTACAGCTTCGAGATGGCCGCGTCGGGGCCGGGGTGGTGACCCTGGAGGAACTGCGTCAGCACCCGCATGCCGCTGTAGCGCATGATCTGGACCTTGGAGTACGCCCAGGCGAGCTTCTGGCGGACCACCGGATCGTCGGCGACACCGCGCTCCTTGGCGAGGAGCAGCAGCCGATCGACCTCGGCCTGGAACCGGATCGGTTGGGTGGCAGCCGCTTCACCGCGCTCGAACCCGAGGAGGGTCATCGCGACCCGCCAACCGTCGTTGACGCCGCCGACGACGTTCTCCTTCGGGCAGACGGCATCGGTGTAGAACACCTCGTTGAACTCGCTCTCGCCCGAGATCATCTTGATCGGGCGCACCTCGATGCCCGGCTGGCGCATGTCCACCAGGAGGAACGAGATGCCCTTGTGCTTCGGTGCGTCGGGATCGGTGCGCGCCAACGTGAAGATGTGGTCGGCGAGGTGGCCGGCCGACGTCCAGATCTTCTGACCGTTGAGCAGCCACTCGTCGCCGTCGAGGTCGGCCTTCAACCCGACGTTCGAGAGGTCGGACCCGGCGTTCGGCTCGCTGTATCCCTGGCACCACGTGTCCTCGCCCGAGAGGATGCGTGGCAGGTAGTGCGCCTTCTGCTCGTCGGTGCCCTGGAGCAGCAGCGTGTTGCCGAGCATCTGGATGCCGAACACGTCGTTCGGTCCACCGGTCGGGACACCCGCTCGTGCGAACTCCTCGGCGAGGATGACCTGCTCGAGCGCCGAGAGCCCGGCGCCGCCGAACTCGACGGGCCAGCCGGGCGCCAGGTACCCGGCCTCGTACAACGTGCCGCGCCACTCGGTGACGAACTGGGTCAGCGCGTCGCCGTCGAGCTGCCCGATGCCACCCCAGGTCGACGGGAGCTTCTCGGCCAGGAAGGCCTGCACCTTCTGACGGTAGGCCTCGGCATCGGCGGAGTAGGTCGGCTGCATGGACGCGACACTACTGGGCGTCGGGCGACGGCGCCGGTTCGGCGGGCTGGGCCTCGCGCGCCGCGTCGGCGGCGCGGGCGATCGCTGCCGCCGTGAGCAGTGGGCCGATCCGGCGGACGCCCACGCTGCGCACCCTCAGGTCGGCGAGGTGGGTGAGCCGGGAGCGCTGATCGAGCTCGGCCGCGAGCGCGTCGAAGTAGCGCTCGCCGAACACCGACGGCACGATGCCCCCGATCACGATGTCGGCGATGTCGAGCATCGCCGCGATCGAGGCACAGGCGCGGGCCGTCATGATGCCGGTCCGCTCGACGATCGCCGGCGGCGTCCGCCGCAGCTCGCGGCCGGTGCTCGATTCGATGCCGCGTGCACCTGCGTAGGCCTCCAGGCAGCCGCGCGCGCCGCATTCGCACTCGACCCCGTCGGGCTCGACGATCAGGTGGCCGAACTGTCCGAGGTTGCCCGTGAGGCCCTGCGCCAACCGGCCGTTCACGACCAGCCCGCCGTCGACGAGATCGCCGAGCGACAACGTGGCGAAGTGCTGCTCGCTCGGCGTGCGCTCGGCGGCCTCGCCGCACCACAGCTCGGCGAGCGCCAACCCCCGGCCGGCGGTGTCGATCTCGACCGACAGCTCGGTCAGCTGCTGCAGCTCCCTGCGGATCGGGAAGTCGTGCCAGATCGGCATGCCGACGGGCTTCATCGCGCCGGTGCCCCGTTCGATCGGCCCCGGGCAGGTGACGCCGCACGACGCCGGCACGACGTCGGTCGGGTTGGCGGCCATGACCCGGCTGACCAGCTGCTTGGTCGCCGGCCACACGTTGCGGCCGGGCGTCGCGACCCGGTCGCGCACGACGACGGCGCCGTCGGGGTCGAGGATGCCCGCCGCGAGCCGGCTCGGCCCGAGATCGATCGCGAGGTAGCCGCTCGTCACCGAGGGCACGGTACCGGCCCGGCACGCATCCGAGCGCTGCACCGTCTACCCTTCCAGCCGTGACGGACACAGCCGAGGCCACGACGACGTTTGCCAACTTCTTCGACGGGATCGTCGAGAACATCGCAACCGTCGTCCACGGCAAGCGCGACGCCATCGAGATGGCCGTCATCGCGCTGCTCGCCGAAGGACACCTCTTGATCGAGGACGTGCCGGGCGTCGGCAAGACCAGCCTCGCCAAGGCCCTGGCGGCGTCGATCCAGTGCAGCTGGAAGCGCGTGCAGTTCACACCCGACCTGCTGCCGGCCGACCTGATCGGCGTGAGCATCTACGAGCGTTCGACCGAGCAGTTCCGCTTCCAGCGCGGCCCGCTGTTCGCCAACATCGTGCTCGCCGACGAGATCAACCGCGCATCACCGAAGACCCAGTCGGCGCTGCTCGAAGCCATGGAGGAGCGCCAGGTCAGCGCCGACGGCACGACGCACCCGCTCGAGGCGCCGTTCATGGTGATCGCCACCCAGAACCCGGTCGAGCAGGAGGGCACGTACCGCCTGCCGGAGAGCCAGCTCGACCGCTTCCTGCTCCGCATCTCCCTCGGCTATCCCGGCCGAACCGCCGAGATGGCGATCCTCGACAACCAGGGTTCGGCCGACACGCTCGCCCACCTGCAGCCCGTCGTCACGTCCGAGGACGTGCTGACGATGGTCAAGACCGTCCGCGAGGTGTATCTGGCAGCGGCGCTGAAGTCGTACATGGTCGACATCTCCGAGGCGAGTCGACGGCATCCGGCCATCGAGCTCGGGCTCTCACCCCGCGCCACGCTGCAACTCGCCGCTGCGGTCCGCGGGTACGCAGCGGCCCGCGGACGCGACTACGCCACGCCCGACGACGTCAAGGCCGTCGGCCCGTCGGCGCTCGCGCACCGCTTGCTGCTCAAGGCGGGCAGCAACGCCCGCACCACGGCCGAGGAGGCCATACGCGAGCTGCTCGCCGAAGTCCCGGTCCCGGTCGCACGCTGAGCCGGACACGCCCGGGCGATGCACGCGCCGGCTCCGCCTGGGCCATGATGAGCCGGTGGGTGGTCGCCGGATGACGCGCATGGTCGACCGGGCGCTGCCCCGCGGACGGGTGGGGGCCTGATGCCGACCCGCCAGGGGTGGATCATCGCCGCGGGCGCG
Source organism: Ilumatobacter sp. (assembly GCF_030065885.1). Lineage (GTDB taxonomy): Bacteria > Actinomycetota > Acidimicrobiia > Acidimicrobiales > Ilumatobacteraceae > Ilumatobacter. The sequence continues at coordinate 20,695 of NZ_JASJCS010000075.1, forward strand.
GTCGCTGCGCTCGTCATCGGGCGGGTGTTCGCGATCGTCGAGCTGTTCGTCATCGGCGCTGCGCTGGCCATCACCGTGCTGCTGGCCGTCGCCGTCGTCCGCCTCGTCCGGCCCGAGCTCTCGATCGTGCGGTGGGCACATCCGTCGGTGCTGACCGTGGGCGACACCGGGCGGGTCGACCTGATGATCGAGAACCGTGGGTCGCTGCCCTCCCCCCGGGTCGAGCTCACCGAACCGGTCGGCGCCAGCAACACCGCGCACATGACCGTGGCATCGCTCCGCCCCGGTGATCAGGTCACGGCCGGCTACCGCGTGCCCGCGTCGCGGCGGGGCGTGCTCGAGGTCGGGCCGGCCGTGGTCGAGCGACGCGACCTGCTCGGCATCGCGAGCGACGTGCGACTCGCCACCGGTGTCACCGAGATCACCGTCGCCCCGCAGACCTACGAGATGGCCATGCCGTCCCTCGGCTCGGGCGTGCTCGGACGCCATCTGCTCGCCCTGTCGCAGCGCATCGGGCCAGGTGAGTTCCACAGCCTTCGCGACTACATCGACGGCGACGAACCACGCAGCATCCACTGGCGGGCCTCGGCCCGTTCCGACGAACTGAAGGTGCGTCAACACGAGGCACAGGGCGTCCGCCGCTGCATCGTGGTGCTCGACCGCGACGGCGACGCCTACCCCGCGCCGGTCACCGACGAGGAGGCCGACGTGTTCGAGCGCGCCGTCGTCGCGGCGGGCAGCCTGGCGCTCAGCGCCGACCGTGCCGGGCTGACGACGCGCTTCGTGACCGGCGGCGGGATCGACCTTCGCGGTCCCGATGCGGTCGCCCACGCCCTGCGCGTCCTCGCACCGATCGACCTCGGCCCACCGCTCGGCGACCTCGAACGCGACGCCGGTGAGGGCCTCGGACTCGTGATCGTCGTGAGCTCGTCGCCCGATACCGACGCCTGGCGCCGCACCGGCAGGCTGACCGATCCCACCCTGACGAGGGTCGGGGTGTTCACGGCCGGCGCCGCGCCGGGCCCACTGACCGTCGACGCCTCGTCGATCGACTCCTTCCGCGAGGGGTGGCAGCGCCTGGCCGGCGTGCGCGGGCTGACGCGAGAGCTGCACACCAGCGGGGAGCCGGTATGACCGGAGACCGACGATGACCTCGCAACAGCCGAGCGCGTCGTTCGAGCGCGATCTCGCCGCGACGGCGGCGCTGACGCTCTACTCGCTCGCTGTCGCCGCCGGCTTCGCCCGCGTCTTCAGCGGGTGGGACTTCTTCCGCGACCTGGCGGTGCTCGTGCTGCTCATCCACGGGTTGTCGTTCGCACTCCGACGGCTGCGCGTCACCGGCTGGTTGGCGATCCCGATCGTCAGCGTCAGCGCCCTGTGGTTGCTGGTCGCGATCCACTACTCGCCGACGATGTCGTGGCTGGTCCCGCGTGGAGCGACGTGGACCGAGATCGACCTCGAGGTCGGCGTCGTGCGCGATCAGTTCCAGACCGCCGTCGCACCGGTCTTCTACGGCGCCGGGTGGGCGGTTCTGGCCGGGTTCGCCGTGATCATCGCCGTGGTGATGGCCGACTCCTTCGCGTTCCGGGCCGAGGCACGCGGCGAAGCCCTCGTCCCCGGCGGCGTGCTCTTCGTCTTCATCGCTGCGCTCGGCAGCCCGCGCCTGCGCATCACCGTGACCGCCCTGCTCATCGCCGCCGGCTTCGTCGCGGTCGTGGCGCTCCGCTCGATGCACGATCGGAGCCGCCGCGTCGAGCTCACGTCGAGCCGATCGCGGGGCTCGATGCTGCTGCCGACCGCGGTGGCCTCGGCGGTCGCGATCGCCGTGATGGCCGGCTTCATCGGTCCGCGCATCCCGGGTGCCGACGCCGATCCGCTCTACGAGACACGGGGTCGCGGTGGCGGCGTGACCAACGTGATCAGCCCCCTGGTCGACATCAGGTCGCGGCTGACGAACCGCAGCAACGTCGAGCTCTTCCGCGTCAACGCCGACGCCGAGGCCTACTGGCGCGTCACC